>NZ_JBEOVJ010000108.1:0-25217 GCF_040295435.1 Streptomyces sp. NPDC002809 | reverse complement strand
GCCCCCGCCCCCCCCCCCGCCCCCCCCCCGGGGCCTTCGCCGTGTCCGCCTGGCGCACGTGGGTGCGCCAGGCGTGCGGGGGTGTGGCCCGAACGGGGCCGTGATGCGGAGAAGCTGAACAACCTTCAGGAAACGCTGTCCTGAGCGTTGACACCGCTATGACCTGTGTCACAGCATGAGCGCGGCCCAATACTTACCGGTCGGTAAGGTGTCCTCGGTGTGGAGGTCCTCGTGTCGCGTGCTGTCTCCGGTTCCCGCTCCCGGCTCCGGTCGAAGTCGTCGAAGCCGTCGAAGTCGCTGTCCCGCAGACCACTCGCCTTCGTCGCCGGGGCCGCGCTCGCCGCTCCCCTGGCGCTCGCCGGCACCGCACAGGCGGGAACGGCTGCCGCCGCGTCCGAATACACCGTCACCCCGCTGAAGTTCACCGTGTCCGCTGGCGGTCGTTCCTGCACCGTGGACGCCGACCTCTACCGCCCCGCCGGGGTCGACGCGCGGCACCCCGTGCCTGCCGTCCTCGCCACCAACGGCTTCGGCGGCAGCAAGTCGGACGGTTCGACCGACGGCATCGGCAAGTCGTTCGCGTCGCGCGGCTACGCCGGACTCGTCTACTCCGGCCTGGGCTTCGGCAAGTCCGGCTGCCTCATCACCCTCGACGACCCGGAGGCCGACGGCAGGGCGGCCGCCGCCCTCGTCGACTTCCTCGGCGGAACACGCGCCGCCGACGACGGCACCAAGGCCGACTTCGTCACCCAGGACGGCCCCGGGGACCCCACCGTCGGCATGATCGGCGGCTCGTACGGCGGGGCCATCCAGATGGCCACCGCGGCGGTCGACCCCCGCGTCGACGCCCTCGTCCCGCTCATCACCTGGAACGACCTCGGCTACGCGCTCGCTCCCAACAACACCGGCGCGGCAGCGGGTGTCTCCTCCGACACCGCGGGCGTCTTCAAATGGCAGTGGACCAACGGCTTCTACCTGATGGGGGAGGGGCAGACGATCCTCAGCCCCAGCCTCGACCCGTCCCGCTTCGGCAGCCTGGACTGTCTCCACTTCGCGGCTCGGGCCTGCGACACCATCCGGCTGCTCAACTCCGGCCGCTACCCGGCCGACAGGACCGCCGCCATGCTCGACTACGCACGCAGCGTCTCGCCCGTCTCGTACCTGAACCGCGTCAAGGCACCCACCCTCCTGATCCAGGGCCAGGCCGACAGCCTGTTCAACCTCAACGAGGCCACGGCCACCTACCGGACGCTCAAGGCGCAGGGCACCACGGCCAAGATGATCTGGCAGGCCTGGGGTCACAGCGGTGGCCAGGCGGAGGGCGAACTCGACCTGGGACAGGGCAATCTGGAGACCAGCTACGTCGGCGGGCGCATCCTCGCCTGGTTCGACCGCTACCTCCGCCACGAGGCGACGAGGGACACCGGACCGGAGTTCGCCTACTACCGCGACTGGGAGAGCGGCTACGGCACCGCGGATGCCGTCCCCGGCCCGACGCGGAAGATGTACCTGTCCGGCGACGGCAAGCTCGTCGACAACCGCGCCAAGGTCGCACGAGGCAGCCGCCAGTACACCAACTGGCTTGTGCCCACCAGCCACTCGGAGAGCTCACTCGCCGGACTCATCGGGCTGCCCGATCCGAAGCCGTACGACACCAAGGGCACCTACCTCGGCTGGACCAGTGCGCCGCTCGCCTCGGCGGTGGATGTGGTCGGGGCCCCGAAGGCCACGCTGAAGGTCGTCTCGCCGAAGACGGAGCGCGTGCAGGACAGCGGAGACGCCGCCGACAAGCTCGTCCTGTTCGCCAAGGTGTACGACGTGGCACCGGACGGCAGCAGGACGCTGGTGAACCGGCTCGTCTCGCCGGTCCGGGTGCCGGACGTGACCCGGCCCTTCACCGTTCAGCTGCCCGGCATCGTCCACCGGTACGAGGCGGGGCACCGGCTGGAGTTCGCGATCGCGGCGAGCGACAGCGCGTACTTCGGCAACCGCGGCATCAAGCCCGTCACGGTCGTCAGCGCGCCCGGGGACACCGGAGTGCTGGAGCTACCGGTGGTCGGCGGCACGGCGGAGTGAGGCGGTAGCAGCGGTCGGGCGCGCGCCGTCACCCGAATGGCCGTACAGCACCGCCCCTCGGCAACCGGACCGAGTCATCCTGGTGCTCCGGGGGGCGGTGGGTACCGGAACCAGGGAAGGGGCGGCTCCATGAGCCCGAAGGACGTGTCGAGCGGCAGCAAGCACAGCGCAGGTGCGTTCACACCGGCACGCATTCTCGTCATCGTCATCGCGGTCCTGTCGGTCGTGTTCATCGTCGAGAACACCGAAGAGGTCGAGGTCCGCCTCATCGTCCCGCTGGTGACCATGCCGCTCTACGTGTGGCTGATCGTGATGTTCCTGGCCGGCATGGCCTGCGGTGGGTACTTCTTCCGCAGACGGCCCAAGTAGGCGTCCTCGCAGCCCGGCCCCGGTGGGCCGGGCTGCGACGATCTACGCTGGGCCGATGTCCGACACCACCTACCTGGCCGAGGGGCCGCGCACAGCGATCCGCCCCTTCACACACGCCGATGCGGACGAGTTCACCGCGCGGGTCCGGGAGAGCAGGGAGCTGCACCGCCCCTGGCTGTTCCCGCCGGCCGACCTCGACGCGTACGCCGCCTACGCGGGCGTGCTCATCGAGGACCCGACCAAGGCGGGATTCCTGGTGTGCGAGCGGCACGGCGCCGCGGGTAGCCCGGCCGACGGCTCGATCGCCGGTTTCATCAACATCAACAACATCGTCATCGGCGGATTCCGCTGCGGCGCGCTCGGCTACGGCGGTTTCGCCCACGCAACCGGGCGCGGCCTGATGAGCGAGGGGCTCGACCTCGTCATCGGGCACGCCTTCGGACCGCTCGGCCTGCACCGGCTGGAGGCCAACATCCAGCCCTCCAACGCGGGCTCGATCGCCCTGGTGCGCAGGGCGGGATTCCGGCTGGAGGGCTTCTCACCGGACTTCCTGTTCATCGACGGGGCCTGGCGCGACCACGAACGGTGGGCGATCACGGCGGAGATGCGCTGACGCCTGGTTCGGGACGCCTGTCCCCGCCGTCGCCTCAGCCCAGGACGCTCGTCCGGTCGTAGCAGACGGCCCACGGTCCGGCCCCCGGTGCAGCAGCATGCCTTCCGTACGGCCGGCACGCAGACACGGGCGGTGGCCCGGCCCGGGCCCGGCTCCGGCGCGACGGTGGTCCGGCCCGGCGCCGGCGCGCGGATGCTGCGGGGCGTGCGGGGAGCGCCGGACGGGCAGCGCCCGCAGCAGGTCCCGGACGCCGTGCGCGGGGACGTCGTCGTGGGCCGCCGACGACGCGACGGCCGACGACGCGACGGCCGACGACGCGACCGTACCGGCCGGCATGACGGCGGCACGGGCATCACCCGTACTCGACCGGGTGCCCGGCGCACGGGACGGGCTGTTCGGCCGGGGCGGCCCGGGAGCCGTACGCCGAGGCCGGGCGGGGCCGACCGGGAGTACGCGGTCGGACTCAGCCCGCGGCCGCGGCGGTCTGCGCGTCCAATGCCGCGAACAGCCAGTCGTGCGCGGACCCGGGGGTCGGCTCCGGCGGACCGCCGGGCGCGGTGATCACGTCGGCCGTCAGCTCCCAGTACCGGTCGATCCTCGGGTCGGCGGCGAGCTGACCGGCCAGCAGGCCGCGGAAGGCCGGAGTGTCCCGGCTGTCGTACGCGCTCGCGTACGCGCCCACGAAACTGTCCAGCTCCTCGCCGGAGTGCGGCTCCACACCCCGGCGCAACTGCGTGCCGGCCAGTTCGTACGCCTGCGCGAGACCCGCGTACAGCGCGGCCGACGCGCGGGCCTCCGAGGCCTTGTGCGCCTCTGGCTGGGTCCGCTCGGCGCCCGTGCACGGGCGGGTCACGAGCGCGTTCAGCCGCGCGAAGGCGAGCACCTGGGCCGGAGTCGGATCGTCGGGAGGCTGAGCCACCGCCACCTCCAGAAAGGCGGTCGTTGCCCGAGCCGGCATCCGCGGCGGCAGCCAGGCGCGCCAGAACCGGGCCAGGGGGGCCGTGTTCGGCGGGCCGGCCACCGCCCCGATCAGCCGCAACCGGTCGGCCCGCTCCGCGGGCGGGCACTCCAGTACCAGCCGCATCCCCGCCTCCCGCCAGCGCAGAGCCGTGAGCTGGGAGCCCAGTTCCCGCAACTGCCCCGCGACGACGTCCTCCAGCACGCTTCCCGCCCCGGCCTCCGCCCCGTCCTCCTCCTCGTCGAGGACGCGGCGTACCTCGCGCACCGGCAGGCCGAGACCGCGCAGGGAGCGGAGCATACGCAGCCGGCCGAGCGCGTCGGGGCCGTAGCGGCGATGCCCGCCCGCGCTGCGGGACGCCTCCGGCAGCAAGCCGTTGTCGGAGTAGAAGCGGACCGCCTTGACGGTGATGCCCGCGCGTTCGGCGAGCTCACCGATGCTGCACAGGCCGTCGTCGTGCGACATGAACACTTGAACCTCCCTCAGGGGGAGCTTCTACCGTACCGGCGAGGGCGGCGGACGAACGTGGCCCGACCGCCGACGACGGATCGCAGAGGAGAGGTCATGACCGAATTCATCCTGGTGCCGGGCATGTTCACGGGGGCGCACGTGTGGGCGGAACTCGCTGCCTGCCTGGTCCCGGCGGGCGCCGGGGTGCACACGGTGGCCCTCACCGGTCTCGGAGGGCCACCGGGCGCCGCGACGGACGGCATCGACCTGGAGACACACATCGAGGACGTGCTCGCGTTGATCGACTCGGTGAGTGCCGAGGCCGGCCCGGACCGGGAGATCGTGCTGGTCGGGCACGACTACGGCGTACACCCGGTGCTCGGCGCCGCCGACCGCCGAGCGGAGCGCATCGGCCGGATCGTCTGCCTCGACACGGGACCGGGCCGCAACGGAGTGCCCGCTCTGGCCGCCGTCGCGGACCCGTCCGTGCGCGAGAAGGTGGCCGGGCACACCGGAGCGGGAGGGGCCGACCGGGGGCTGGCCGCCCCGGCCCGGGACGAGTGGCAGCGCTGGGGCAGCACCGCGGGCATTCCCGAAGCGGCGCTGGACCGGCTCACCGCTCTCGCCTCGCCGCAGCCACTGCGCACGCTGCTCCAGCCGCTGCGGCTGTCCGGCGAGGTGGCATCGGTGCCCGTCACCGGGGTGCTGTGCAACGGGAACGGTTCGAGTGTCGAGATGGTCCAGCGGCGGGTGGACCTCGGCGACCCCGTCTTCCTGGCCCTGGCCGACCCCCAGGTTTCGTTCTTCGAACTTCCCACCGGGCACTGGCCGATGCTGTCGCTCCCGGCCGAGCTGGCCGAGGTTCTGCTGCGGGCCGCCGCGGGCGAGGGGCACCGGCTGGTGGCGCCCGGCTCGGCGGAGCCGCCCGCGCATCTGCGGCCGTTCCTGCTGGACGTGCCGGAGATCCCGCACGAGCGGACCGGCAACGTCGATCTGTACCTGCCCGAGGCCGATGGCCCCCGGCCGGCAGTCCTGTTCGTGCACGGCGGCCCGGTGCCGGCCGGGGTCCGGCCCACCCCGCGGGACTGGCCGGCCCTCAAGGGATACGCCCGCTACGCGGCCGCGGAGGGGGCGGTCGGCGTCACCTTCGATCACCGCCTGCACGACATGGCCGACTACCCGCGTGCCGCCGTGGACGTGGCGGCCGCGGTGGAGCTGGTCAGAGCCGATCCTCGGGTGGATCCCGACCGGATCGCGCTGTGGTTCCTCTCGGGTGGCGGCCTCCTCACGGCGGACTGGCTGAGGAAGCCGCCGCCGTGGCTGCGCTGCCTGGCGGCCTCCTACCCGATCCTGGTTCCGCTTCCCGGCTGGGGGCCGGTCGACGGCCGGTTCCACCCGGTGGACGCGGTGGCGGGCGCGGGCGCCCTGCCCGTCGTGATCACGCGGGCCGGGCGTGAGTCGCCCGAGATCGCCGCCACCGTCGAGGAGTTCCTGGCCGCGGCAGGGAAGTGCGAGGCGGACGTCGAGGTGGTCGACGTACCGAACGGCCGGCACGCCTTCGAGACCCTCGACCCGACGGAGGAGTCGCGCGAGGCTGTGCACCACGCGATGCGTTCGGTACTGGCCCACCTGTCGGCCTGAGCTGCGTCGGCCTGAGCTGCGGCCCCGGTGTCCGGTGTGGCGGTCGCGATCCGTCGGCGTGAGCGGCGGCTCCGGTGCGTCGGTCGCGATCCGTCGGCTTGAGCGGCGGCTCCGGTGCGTCGGTCGCGATCCGTCGGTCGTGATCCGGGTGCCGTCGACCCTCAGGACCCTGGTGGGACGCTCCCGCACCACGGCGGGGTTCCGGCGGATCGCTCGCGGCTACGCTCTCCGTATGACCACCGACTGGTTGGCGGAGGCCCGACGTACGGCCCGGGGGCGACGTTCGGACGATTCCGGTTCTCCCGCGAGGCCGGACGACTGCCCGGCGCCGCCACTGTCCGAAACGGAGATCTGTGAAGCGGAGGCGGAGCTGGGCATCGTGTTCCCGGACCAGTACCGCGCGTACCTGCTCCGCGGGGGCGCGGGCGACGGGGTGAACCGCCTGCGCCGGTCCGCGGCGGGCTGGGGCTGGCACGGGGATTCGGACACCAACTACGACCTGCTCACTACCGCCTTTCCGCATCCCGACTCCTACGGCGCCGACGAAGAGGAGCTGAACGCGCGCGAGCCGCTGACGGGCGACTTCCCGGACGAGAACGCCTACCGGGCAGCGTGGCGACAGTGGGACGCCGAATACGAGGTGTTCCAGGAGCGCAAGACGTCCGGCGCCGTGTTCGTCCAGGACAACGGGTGCGGCTTCGCGACGCTGCTCGTCGTCACCGGCGCACTCCGCGGTTCGCTCTGGTTCGACGGCCGGGCCACCTGCGACCGGATCATTCCACTGCACCTGGCCGGCCGGCCTGTCTCGTTCGAGGAATGGCTCGGCCGGGTTTCCATGGCCCTGGTCGGCTGGTGAGGGACGTACCTTCCCGGACCGTCGTTCACTCGTATCCGTACGGTCACGTGGCTGCCGTCGGACGGGACTTCGGGGCTTGATCCCGTCGGATTCCGGACCTGCGCGCGCATGCCGCTGACTCTCAGTCGAGACAGAACTCGTTGCCCTCGATGTCCTGCATCACGAGGCACGACTCGTTGTCGTCATCGGCGGGCAGGAGTTGCACGCGCACCGCGCCGAGAGGGATCAGCCGTGCACATTCGGCCTCGAGCGCGGCCAGGCGCTCCTCACCGACGAGCCCGGTGGCGACCCGCACGTCAAGATGCAGCCGGTTCTTGACGACCTTGCCTTCGGGGACGCGCTGAAAGTACAGCCGTGGCCCCACACCTGAGGGATCACCGCAGGTGAACGCCGCCCCCTGGTCCTCGGGCGCCGACGAGCGATTGAACGCGTCCCACGTGGCAAAGCCCTCCGGCGGCCGAGGTACGACGTACCCCAGCACCTCGCACCAGAAGCGAGCGACGCGCTCAGGTTCTGCGCAGTCGAAGGTGACTTGGAACTGCTTGATCGACGCCATCGGCCCACCATAGCGCCGGGTTCTTCCCGGTCCGCAAGGCCCGGCCCCGGCCCGAGAGTTCCCTGCCCATCGACGGTGTGAGGCGCTGCGCTCCGAGACCGTCGAAGTGTTGTGCATCACTCACCGGGCGCCTCGGCTCGGGCATGCGTGATCATGAGCGGCATGGACACTCGATTCCTTGGTACCGCCGATCTGGCCGAAGCCCCGACGGTGGCGGTCGTGGTCGACGTCATGCGCGCCTTCACCGTGGCCGCCTGGGCGTTCGGCCGGGGGGCGGAAAAGATCGTTCTTGCCGAGTCACTGGACGAGGCGCTGGCACTCAAGGAGCGCCACCCCGACTGGGTGGCGCTCAAGGACGGTCCGCCCGCTCCCGGGTTCGACACCGTCAACTCGCCGGGCATGCTGCGCTCCATCGACCTTTCCGGCCGGACCGTCGTGCAGAAGACCACGGCGGGTACGGTCGGCGCCCTTGCGGTCAAGGAGGCCCAACTGGTGTTGTGCGCCTCCTTCGTGGTGGCGGAGGCGACGGCTCAGCTCCTGCGGACACGCGAGAGCGGCAGTGCCACGTTCGTCGTCACCGGCGAGGACGGGCGGGCCGACGAAGATCTGGCGTGTGCGCAGTACATCGCGGGGCGAGCCACCGGGGCCGGGACGGATGCTGCCGGGTTCCTCCGCCGCGCTGCCGAGTCACGTGCCGCCACCGAGCTGGCGGAGGGTGTGCGCCAAGGAGTCCACCCCGACGACATCGCACTCTGTCTTGAGCTCGACCGGTTCCCTTTCGCCATGGTGGCGACCCTGGAGGGGCCGCTCATGGTGGTGCGGCCACACGCGGTGCCTTCGCTGAAGGAGGAGACCCCTGCCTGACAGCTCGGTGCGGTCGCATGCGACTCCTTGGCCGGCCCGCGCCGCGGGGCCCTGCTCAGGGGCCCGGCGCTCGTCCGTCATGTGCTCGTCCGTCATGCGCCCCGGGAGCGCGGAACCCGGCGCGGTTCGATGCCGCCGGTGAAAGTCGCTCCGCTGCGGGTGAGCGACGCCCCGCAAGGGCGCCCCACGAGCCGGACGGGTCGTGGGGCGCACGTGGGCGGAAGCGGTTCCTCACCGCCTGCGGTGAGACCCCCAACCGATGGCAGCGAGGATCGCGACAGCGAAGCCGGCTGCCTCGGTCGGCGTAGCTGACCTGGTGATGACGAGTGCGGCGCCGGCCGACGACACCGCGATCACAGGAACCAACGAGATCAGCTCCTGCCTGGAGCTGTTGCGTTGGGGCATGGCTGTCTTACGCTTGCGTGGCAAAGGACTGTTCCTCTCTCGGATACCCCCGAAGGGCACAGCGCCTCGGGTCCTCAGCCGCCACCGCCAAGTAGTCGGCTGGGGGCCCTTTTTGATGGGCGCTCGCCTATGAACTCAAACCTCGTCGGCGGATACAACCCCTTCCGGGAAGTTTTTTTTGATTCCTCGGTGTCGATACCGTCACAGCCGCATAATCGCTGGCGGTCGAGTCAATCAACCTTGAAGAACAAGGAATTGTGACTCTCTGACTCGCGCAATTACACGCCGTGCATGGTGTGTGCCTGTGAACATTACGCACGGAGGCCGGTCAAGGTGGTCACCTGCCCCTCTGAGGGGGTGATCTCGCCTTCGAATGCAAGGTGGAGGCTCGATGCGACAGGTGGGTCCGCAGGCTGGAATCCCGCGGCTACGCCTCCTCGGGATGCGAACCGCTCCTCGCTCGCGAAGGGGCACGCGGCCGCCCGTCCTCTGCGGGACGGAGCCTGCCCTGCGCTGATCGTCCGTCCGGACGGGCGCGGCCGTGCTTCACAATGTCTCCCTGTGACGAGCACCTTGATGACCACGGCCATCGCGATCTTCGGCACGCTGCTGGGCAGCGGACTGACCGCCTTTGTGGCCGCCCGGATCGAACGGCGAAAGAACGAGGCTCTGGAACGGCAGCAGATACGCCAGGAGGCCGCACAGGATCGCGCTGCGCTTCGTGACCTGCGGGTCGAGCACCGGAGGTGGCGCAGGGATCGTCGACAAGGGGCCTACCAGGGCTTGTTGGATGCGGCGCATGAGGCGCAGGGGGCCATCTGGCAACTGGCACGGCTGACGCTGGAGCCCTACGACCAGCATCGCTATGACATGCGGCGGGGTGCGGCCATCGACGCGGTACGCGCGACGCGGCAGGCGGCGACCACGGTCGAGCTCGAAGGACCCGCTGGTGTGGCGCAGGCCGGTGCCGAGTACGCCGAAGCCGTGGACCGGCACGTCCACCCGCCCATTCAGTACCTGATGGAACTGAGCAAGGGGCCGCTGACCGATGAGCAGGAGGATCGCTATCGCTCCGCGGCTGCGGAGACGGGCCCTCTCCTGGACGGCATGCGGCAGCGCTTCATTCCTCTCGCGCGTGCGGCTCTGGACGAGTTGGCGGAGGAGTCCGACCGGGGGACACGAGCGGCTGCGTGAGATGTGGAGCGGCTGTCGGACTCCTCGTCAGGGGCTCGGCCTCCGTGCTGTCGACCCCGGCGTCCGCACGCTGTTGGGCGCGGCAACGGTTCACCGATGACCCGGGGAAGCTCATCGAGTGGCACCTGCCGGTCTGTGGGTGCAACCGGGCGGGGGTCAGGCGGGCGGGGTGTCGGGGCGGGCGTCGTACACGGCGCGGGCGGCGTCGATGTGTGTCAGGTGCGTGGTGCTCCACTCCAACAGGGGTGCGGTGGCTTCGCGGAGGGTTCTGCCCATCGGGGTGAGTTCGTAACTGACGTGCGGTGGCATGACGTTGCGGACCGTCCGGGTGAGGATCCCGTCGCGTTCCAGGCCGCGCAGGGTGACGGTGAGCATGCGCTGGCTGATCCCGTCGACGGCCCGCTTGAGTTCGGTGAAGCGGCGTGGCCCCTGGCTGAGGTTACGCACGATCAGCAGCGACCACTTGTCGCCGACGATGCCGAGCACTTCACGGGCCTGGCACGGGCCCTCCGCATTTGCCGGCGACGGCTCGTCGCCCACTGTGCCGCTCATGGTTACCTCCAGAGAACCGGGGCACCTGAATGTGCCTTATTGATCGGGGCGTGGCAGGTGCCGCACGATGAATGCGGTTCCCGAAGAATACCGAGGCACAAACAGGAACCGTGATGTTCCCGTGCCTCCACGCCTCCAAGGAAGTCCCCGCATGTCAAATTTTCTGCTCGTACACGGTGCCTGGCACAGCGGTCGGTGCTGGGAGCGGGTGGCCCCGCTGCTGGAGTCGGCCGGGCACCGCGTGTTCGCGCCCTCGCTGACCGGCTACGGCGACAAGGCGCACCTGCTGGGCCCCGAGGTGGGGCTCGACACACACGTCGAGGACGTCGTGAAGCTGATCCACGAGGAGGACCTGACCGAGGTGGTGCTCGTGGGTCACAGCTACGCGGGGCTGGTCGTCTCGTCCGTGGCCAACGAGGTACCGGAACGGATCGCGCACCTGGTCTACCTGGACGCGATGGTCCCGGAGCACGGCGAGACCGCCGTCGACGTGCAGCCCATGACCCAGAACCTGATCGACCTGGCCGCCGGGACCGACCAGGGCTGGCGCATCCCGCCGCTGCCCGAGATGCCTCCGCCCCTCGGCCTGTTCGGGGTCACCGACCCGGCAGACGTCGCATGGCTGCGCGCGACCCTCTCCGACCAGCCGGTGCGCTGCCTGCAGCAGCCGGTCCGGATGGACAACCCCGCCGTGGCCTCGGTTCCGCGTACGCACATCCACTGCGTCGGCGCAGAGCCGGAAGGCATCGTGCGGCGGCCCGTCCCCGCGACACAGCCCAACGGCTCCCCGGCACGGATAAGGGAACTGCCGACGGGACACGACTGCATGATCACCATGCCGTCGGACCTGAGCGAACTGCTGCTCGAATCCACCTCTGCTGCTTGAACCCACCCTTCAGTAGCAGCGAACGGGGCCGCGCAGCCGCTGTACGGGGTCGACGGGTGGTTCCGGTTTACCGTGCTGCGTTCCGCGCTCGACCTGGCCGGATCGTTCGCGGAGGTGGCACAGGCGGCCACTGCCCCGGTGGCCGCCGCCCAAAGGTCCGTCGTCGACCACGAATGCGAGCCGATCCTGTTCCGAACCTTCTCGGGTGGCTACGGCCGGACCCGCTCGCTCACCTCCGCCCAACGCGCCCTGTTGCGGGCGTTCGTGGACACCGACTAGGCGACGGGCAGCATCCGCGGCAACTGGTTGTGGTTCCGCGCGGCCGGGCTACCAGGGAACCGGGAGGGCATCGCCGCGTTGCTGTGACGCGACCCGCCACCGCACCCCGTGCCCATGACTGGCGGCACGTGCGTCCAGCCCGGGGCGTGCCGATCCTTCCCAGCTGTAGGTTCTCGCGCGGCGTGACATGAGCCGTGCTTCGACCAGTGTTTCTCTCGCAGTCTCGCGGCGTTGACACACGGCCCAGTCTCACGAGCCGTGTTGTGCTGAGCCTTGTCAAAGGCGGGCAATGTGGGGGTGGGGGTGAGTGGCGCCGCGGGTGTCCAGGAGGAGTGGGGCGAGGCGTTCGATCTCGTGCATGTCGAATGCTGTGTGCTGCTGCAGGAGGATTGCCAGGTCTGTCTGTTCGAGGGCTGTGGCGAGGCTGGCGTTATGAGGTACGGGTTCACCGTCGACGTCCCAGTTGTTGACGTAGGGATCGTGATAGGTGACCTGCGCTCCGTGCGCGCGAAGTTCTCTGAGAACGTCCAGGGCGGACGTTTCGCGTTGGTCGGCGATGTCTGCTTTGTAGGTGACGCCGAGCAGAAGAACTTTCGCGCCGCTGAGCGCGATGCCGTGGCTACCCAGGAGTTGCTGGGCGCGTTCGACGACGTAGCGCGGCATCCGGGCGTTGATTTCCTGCGCCAGTTCGACCATGCGGAAGGGATACCCGAGCGTGCGGACTTTGTGGGCGAGGTAGTTCGGGTCGATGGGGATGCAGTGACCGCCGACTCCCGGCCCCGGGCGGAACGCCTGAAAACCAAAGGGTTTGGTAGCGGCGCAGGAAATGGCGTCCCACAGATCGATACCCAGCTCGTGGGAGAAGATCGCCATCTCGTTGACCAGTGCGATGTTGACGTGCCGGTAGGTGTTTTCGATGAGTTTGGCCATTTCGGCTTCGCGAGTGCCGGCGGCCTCAACGACGTGATCGACGATCTTTCTGTAGAAGATCGCCGCAGTCGTGGTGCAGGCATTCGAATATCCCCCGACGACTTTGGGAGTGTTGCGGATTCCGTAGGTAGTGTTCCCCGGATCGACCCGTTCCGGGGAGAAGGCCAGATAGAAGTCGCTGCCCGCGCGGAGTCCCGACTGCTCAAGAATGGGCAGCACCACCTCGTCGGTGGTTCCGGGGTAGGTGGTCGACTCCAGCACGACGAGGGTGCCCGGGCGCAGCCAGCGGCTGACCATCGCGCAGGCGTTCTCGACCATGCTCAGGTCCGGTCCACCGTGATCCGACAGGGGAGTGGGAACACAGATGACCACGGTGCCGGCCTCAGCGATCACGCGCTCGTCCGTGGTCGCCATGAAGCCTCCGGTGCGCAGGTCCGCCACCGCTGCGTCGTCCACGTCGTCGACATGCGACGTGCCGTCGTTGAGCCGTGCGACAACACGAGCGTCGCAATCCAGGCCCGTCACGCTCAGACCCGAACGGCCGGCCTCCACCGCGAGAGGCAGACCGACGTAGCCGAGGCCGATGACGACGAGGTCGCAGCGCATGACGTGCCTTTCGGATTGGCTGGGTGGCGAAAGACCGGACGCAGTCCGATTTCGGAGAATGCTGCCTCCAGTGCCGACCTCTGGCGACGTCAACGACGATGCGGGGAGAAAGCCGGTGTCCATCCCGGTGGGAACGCCTTCAGGAGACGTTTGGTGGTGACGCTACGACAGGAGGGCAGGTGACCGACATCACCGCGCCACCGATACGGCCATTACCGTGAAATAAGCCGGTCCCGCGCCCCGTCCGGCTCCTACTGGGCGTAGTACCGAGGGCTTTGGTGGATGCTCAGGCCGGAGGTGTTACATGTACGGAAAAGAAAGCCTTGCCCAGACCGGAGCCGGCATCACGATGCTCGGGGTCTCGATCGCCTACGAGTGGGTGCTGGCTGTCATTCTCTTCGTCGTCTTCGGCGGCGCAGTACTCTACCGTTACGCCAATCGTCGCAACCGCTATGCACCGTAGCGCCGCAGCCCGGAGCGGCGTGGTCGTCTGCGTGCTGGGCGTGATCGGGGCGGTCGGCTGGGCGGCCACCTGCCGGTTGGTCATCAACCCCGACGAACGCTTGTTCCTCACCATTGTGTATCTGGTCAACGCCATGTTGATCACCTATTTTGTGGCCGCTGCGCAGATCAATCGCCGGCACGGTCGCGGTCCCGTCGCGCAGGGCCGGGTCGTCGCGATCGTTCCCGCTTTCGAGGAGGAGCCCGCGCTCCTGGAAGCCACGATCGCGGCCCTGCTGCGCCAGACCCGCCCGGTCGATGAGATCCATGTCGTCGACGACGGGTCGGTGCGTCACCCGCTGCCCTCTTTCGACCACCCCCGCGTATTTCTTCACCGCAAGGACAATGCAGGCAAACGCCGGGCTCAGGCCCACGCTCTGTCGCATCTGCGCCGTGAGGACTGGGACTTCGTGATGACGGTGGATTCCGATTCCGTGGTGGAGGACACCGCGCTGGAATACCTGCTGCGGGCGATGTCCCAGCCACGAGTGATGGCCGCCACCGGCTTGGTGATGACCCGCAACCACGACCACAACCTGCTCACCCGGCTCATGGACCTCAACGTGGGGACGGCCTGTCTGGTCAACCGGGCCTCACGATCGGTCTTCGGCGTGGTCGAGACCACCTCAGGAGCGCTGTCGCTGTACCGGGCTCCGATCCTCTTCGACAACGTCCGCGACTACGTGAGCTCGGGCACTGCCGGCGACGACCGCCGGCTGACCATGTACGCCCTCCTGCGCGGCCAGGTCATCGCCGTCCACGACGCACGCGTCCACTCCGCTATGCCCACCACCATCCGCGACACCTTCCAGCAGCGTGTTCGCTGGGGTAAATCGGCCTGGGCCGCACTGCCCTTCGCCATCACCAACCTCTCCTGGAAGCAACTGATCGCCCCGCTGGCAGGCTCGGTACAGTGGCTGTTCCTGCCGGCCGTGGCAGCGATGGTGGCCACCGGCGCCTTCTCCGGAACGCATCCGCTGTACCTGTGGACCATCGGCTGCTCGTACGTGCTCGTGCGCTACTTGGAAGCCTCCCAATACGTCATGCAGCGCCCGGGCATGAGCTTGCCCGGGCGCCTATGGCGCCTGCTGTGGGCCACCCCCGCCGAAATCCTGGTGACCCTCCTGCTGCTGTACCCGGCAAAATACTGGGCTGTCGTTCGTATTCGGCACTGGGGCTGGCACACCCGCGGCGACGCCCATGCCGGCGCCCGCCGCACCGACTACGCCGCCATGCCCCTGCACCCTGCGGGCGAAGACCCCGCCCACCGAGAGCCAGAACCCACTCTCATTCCATAGCCCGAGTCCCGCAGCAGCGACACGGACGGCCGCAGCCAGCACCGGACGCGCGAGTTCCATGCCCACAACGCCGCTCCGCCGGCCGAAGGTTGACTCCGTGACCTTCGGTTGGCGCTCAAGCACGTCCCGCGCAGTGTGCTGCACGATGGTGGGGCGCGGTCCTGGTCGACGTACCTCTCGTCGGTGATCCGGTTGGTACTGCAGCGGAACTTCCGCAGGAGGCGCCAGGCCTTGAGAGTGGCCATGGCCTGCTCGCCAAGGCAGCGGATCCTGGCGTGACCGCTGTTGTGACGGCGCTTCCATTTCCTCGCACGGCGGCCCCGGAACGGGACCCGGACGGGTCCACCCGCTTCTTGGTACGCCTGGTCCGCCCAGCACTTGAGCCGTGCACCGGTGAGTGCCCCGACGATGCCGGGAGTTCGGGTGGTGGTCAGGTCGTGCGTGGAACCTGGAAGGCCTGAACCGTCGCGTGGATGGCCGTGGCGTATGGCACCTCGTCACGGCTGACACGGTCGCTACTGCAGTCAGAACAGCCGGCTTCACCGACTGCGGGCCAAGTGCCCCGATCCCCCGTTGGAGACGTCTCTCACGGCCTCCCGTGCCAAGTCCGTAGATAGAGATGATGGCTAACGGCCCTCTTCAGCGATCTTCCAGCCGCGCCTACAGGGCAGCCGTGGCGAGGAGCGCTTCCGCCTGGGCTCGGTTCAGAATCGGTGGGGCCGGTGCCGGCGCGGGACACGTGTGTGGGTTGAGGTGGAAAGACAGGATCCAATTCGCGAGGGGGCTGTCGGTCTCCACGCTCGTCGTGATTCGCTCACGCAGAGCCAGTGGGATGTCCGGGCGGGCTGCGATTGCGGTGCGGACGAAAATGTCCGGGTCCCGTGCCAGCAGATCACGCAGGTCGGCAGGCAAGTCCGGATGGGCGGCGGTGGCCTCGCGCACGGCGGAATCCGGGTCGGTAGCCAGTTCCAGCACCGGGACTGCGTATGGGACGGCGGCGGCCCGGGTTGCCGGATCAGAGAGCAGACCTGGCAGTAGGTCCGCTGGCGGGGAGTATGCCGAAACACTGTTCCTACGGACTGTGGCATCGGCATCCGTCAGCAGAGCCCTCCGTACCCGGTCCGGGGCATCACGCCAGTGCTGGATGACGGACGACCGCACACTGGGTTCTGGGTCTGAGGCCAGGCGGGCCAGCAGTTCGGGCGACAGGTGGTCGTTCATCGCGAGAATCGACCGCACGGAGGGATTTGGATCGCCTGCCAACCGGGCCAGCAACCCCGGCGGCTCATCCGCGACACTCGCGGCGGCTCCGCACCGGACCGACGGCTCCGGATGCTCCGCCAGGCGGGCCCTGACGTCGGCGGGCACGGAGGTGTTGGCCGCGAGGGAACGTGCCGATCCGAGTTCGATGATCTCCTCGATCATCTGCCCGGTCAGGTCCCGACGCCGCAGTGCTGCCGAGCGGCGGGCTGCTGGATGCCGGAGCAGACGCCACACCAGATCAGGGGGAAGATCCTCTTGGGCTGCCAGCGTGCTCAGTTCAGCATCCGGATTCATGGCCCGCAGGCTAAGCGCTGCACGGGGATTCGTGCCACAACGCCATCGTCCTTCGACCCGCCCCACCCGCCCGCACGTCACAGCTGCCTCAAGTGAGGCCACTCGCCATTCGCGAATGGCCGTCATCGCCGAGGTGGCCGTCGCGAGATTCGCGTGGCACGGCCGCGAGCGGCTCGGTCTCCTCCGGGTCCGCGAGGAGGCTGTTGGTGGGTTCGGCTATCAGAACGTGCGGAATGCGCATGAGTGTGTGTCCACGCTGCCCACCTTTTGACAACGGCTCGTCGAGATCGCTGAAATTCTGTGCTCGAGGCCGTGCATGACGAGTTCGAGTACGCGTATGCGATCAGTCGGCCTGGCCGACTGCGACTGAGCGTTCTCGTTGGCCCTTGAGCGATGTACCAGGACCAGGACCCGCGCACTTGCCCGCCTCGCCCGTTGCTGGGGCTGAGCTGGCGTTGTCAGTACCGGACCTCTGTGGCTTTGTACCCTTCGAGCCCTGCCGGGACGAGGGCCGGGACAAGGGAGTGCAGGTACCAGGCGAGGTCGGTGAATTCCGGCGCCGCCGGGATGCGGCGACGTTCGATGGAGGGCACGAAGGAAACGTCCGTGCGGCCGGGCAGGAACAGGAGCATGCCCCCTGTACCCGCTTCCTGGTGGTAGACGTCGAGGGCCACCGCGTAGGGCAGGTTATCCGGCGCGTCCAACAGCGTTACCACCTCGCCGATGCCGTCGGGCGCGCTGTCGTACCAGTCGTGCATGTCGTCCGCATCGTTGAGCATGTACGAGACGCCCCCAGGCGGTAGCACCGCGGTCCAGCCCGCTCCGGTGAACGCGTCCAGAACGGCCCGCACGGTGGTCGGGCACGTGAAAGTGAAGTCGATGTCGGCATCTCTGGATCCCACGGGTCCTCCGGGCAGGGTGAGCGATAGCCCCGCATCTTCGCCTGCGGAGCGCAGGGCCGTCGATCCGTTTTCCCACCCGGGTTCTCGGCCGCGCCCGGGCCCTGTCGTGTGCGTGGGCTGTGTCGAGATGCGCTCAACTGGCTTCCCAATGGAGAAGTCAAGCCGTGGGACCGGTGCTGATGGCCGGTAACGTGACTGCCTGACAGCCGTACCTTCCCTTGGAAATGAAGTTCAGGATGCACATCCTGGAAGATCCATCCGAGCTCTCGCCACGCGCACGAGACCTCCTGCGTCGCACCGGCCGGCAGGAGTCCCCCACTCGGTTCGGGCTGCCGATGGAGCACTGGCGAGTGCGCGACCACGCGGGGGAACTCGTCCCCGCTCCCATGGAACTCATCATCCGGTGCGAGGGCTTCGAGCAGAAGTTCGGTGGCCTGCGCTACGAGATACGACGTAGCTGGATCGTCAACGGGGACCGGTACGAGACCACCCGCGGGTGGGAGTACGACCACCTCGGTCTGCGGACGGCAGCATGGCAGGACCCGGAAAGAGGAGGCTGGTACTTCGAATGGACCGGCGAGCGGGTGTCGAAGCCGTGCCGGGACTTGATCCACACCAACGGCGGTGTGGGCACCGACATCGACGGCGGCAGCCCCTATCTCCCCATCGCCCCGTCGCTCCCACATCTGATCGAATCACATGCCCTCACCGACACCGTCGCGACGTGGAAGCCATGGCCCATGGACAGCCTTGCCGCCTCGGCCGTCCAACTCCTCGACGGCCTGGTGGAGGTGCCTGAAGCCTCATGGGGTTCCTCGCGGTGGCGGCTGTCAGACACCGTTGCCGTCATGGACTACGACACCTGGCACCAAGAGGACCCGTGCCGCAGGACGCTCGTCTGGTCGCGCGAAGTAGCCGGTCACCGTCAAGTGCAGGCAGTCCTGGACGGGATCGCACAGCAGGCCCGCGATCAGGGCGACGCCGTGTCTGGTGGTGGCACGACCGCGTAGAGGCGCCGGTCCCGGATCAAGGCCGATAGGACGTTGACACGGCGGCGGGCGAGGGCGATTAGGGCCTGAGTATGGCGTTTGCCTTCGGCTCGTTTGCGGTCGTAGAAGGTCCGGGAGTTGGGGTCGTAGCGGACGCCGGTCAGCGCGGACATGAAGAAGACGCGCTGGAGACCGTGATGGTAGTGGCGGGGACGGTGGAGATTTCCGCTCTTCTTCCCCGGCATGAGAGGCCGGCGAAGGCGGCCAGCCGGTCTGGGGTCGCGAAGAAGGTGAGGCCGCTGCCGAACCCAGGGCGAGCGGGGGCGGGCCGCACTGCTGCACCCAATGGATTCCACTCAAGGCGCGTCGGCTGACCGTCGCCCGGGGCGCCCCGCTCCGCCTGCGGTCTCATTGCCGCAGGGGTCGCCGGGCGAGGTCGATCGCGTAAGTGGCCTGGCCGGCGGCCTCTGTGGACCAGCGTTCGGCGGAGTTGATGTTGAGCCCCAGGAGGCGTGCGACAACGGAGGGCGGGAGTTCGGCGGTGAGTTCGATCAGGGTGGTGTTGCGCGCGGGGCGGGCCCGGATGCCGAGCTGGTTGAGGGCCAGAGGCAGAGCGCTTGCGGAGATGGGCTGGCCGGCGTCGCGTCCGGGGATCAGCCACGGGTGGTCGGGCGTGCGGCCCAGCGTGCCGTGGCCGTGCCGGCGTTCGGCGAGCGTGACAACGAGCTCGGCCAAGGGGCCGGGCAGGGCGCTGGGCTGCGGTCCATGGGCGAGGTGGACGGTGTCGCCGGTGCGGGTGACCTGGTCCGGGCGCAGGCGCGCGGTGCGGCTGACGGGCTGGGCGTAGAGCCGGAGGAGCAGTCCGGCCAGGCGGGTGGCCGTGGGCAGGGTGGTGTCGTGCAGGAGGGTGCGGATCAGGGCCCAGCGTCGGTCATGGCCGACCACCGGCGTCGGGATGTCGCCCCTTGTGCGGCGGATGACGATCCGACTGGCGTGCTGGTGGGTCACGGCCCAGGACAGGAAGGTGCTGGCGACGTGTCGCAGGTGGTGGCCGCCGACGAGCCAGCCGTCGATGTCGTGCTGGGTCGCTGCCGTAAGGCTGGTGCCGTGTTCGCGCAGCCCGCCGTGCGCCGGTGCACGGTCCTCGACTTTCCCCGCAACCACCACAAGGTGGCGTGGGCCGCCTGGCGCCTCGGCGGCGACCGCGACGCGGCGCTGCGGCTGATCGGCGAGGCGGTGCTGACCGAGGAGGAACCGTTCTACGGTCCGCTCGTCTGGCTCGGCGATTTCGGCCCGGCGGCCGCGACCTACGCCGACCGGGTGCGGCATGTCATGGAACATGGTGACACCTGGGCGCGGCTGCAGGCGGCGGTCGCGCTCTGGTCGATCACGAGCGAGCCGGAACCGAGCGTGTCCGTCCTGGAGGAGTACCTCCCTCCCGTTGCCCACGGCGACGACACCTACGGCAGCTTCCTCGACGCGCTGCAGGCCCTCGCCCGGATCGGCACCATCTCCCCAGCAGCGCGTGCGGTCCTGCGTACGGTGCAGGGATTCGACCGGAGGCTGGCGGCACACCGTGACTACCGGGCGATCCTCCAGGACGAGGAGATCCGGTCCGCGATCGACGACGTCCTCGCCCTACCGTGACAACCGGCCGACGGGCCGTGTCCGAGACAGGCGCGGTGCCCGCCGACGGCCATGGGCAGTGAGGGCGGGGAGACCGAGTTCGGCGGCTCCAGCAGCAGAGGCCACACCCCGGTCCGCTGCTCGATGCACCCGCCGAGCAGCTCGTCGGAGGAATAGGGCCCGCGGCCCCGCCGGTGACGACAACCTGCCTGCGACAACTGTCGTGCCTCGGCTCACTGGCGTCACCTGATCAGTGGCCACGCTGAAAACGCTCGGTGATTCGGCCGTAGTCGGAGGCAGCGGCCGGCACTTGCCCGCACCGCCTGACAGTTGTCAACGCTCATTGAGATGCCCGGGTAGGCCTCCCGCGGAGGCCCAGGCCGGTGGCCATCAGAAACCCGGCGCGTGGCCAGTTGTGTTCCCGGGGTGGGGGTCAGTTCAGAGGGACCACTCGCGGTGTGAGCGGTGTGAGCGGTGTGAGCGGTGTGGGGGCCGGAGTGCTGTGACCTTGACGCGACTCTGATACCCGGGGCGCGGCACCGGTACACCGCGCCCCGGTGGCGGGTGGCACACTGGCCGCCCGTTCGCCGAAGGAGTCGCAGTGCCGATGCTCAGCAACATCCGCCGCGCGGTCCGCCGTAGCCAAGGCCTTGCCGTGGACCTGAGCCATCCGGCGCGATCGCCGCTGGGTAGTTCGGTGGTGAACTGTGTGGTCTATCGCGACGGCGTACGGCAGGACGGGCACGGAGACGTCGAGGACTGCCTGCGGCGCGTGCGCAAGGCGGGCGACGGGTTCGTCTGGATCGGTCTGCACGAGCCGGACCGCGAGGAGTTCACCGGCCTCGCCGCACTGTTCGGCCTGCACCGGCTGGCCATCGAGGACGCGGTCCAGGGGCATCACCGGCCCAAGGTCGACCGGTACGGCGACATGCTGTTCGCGGTCTTCAAGACCGTCTGCTACGTCGAGCACACGGAGCTCACCGCGACCAGCGAGGTGGTGGACACCGGCGAGCTCATGGCGTTCGTCGGCGCCGATTTCGTCATCACGGTCCGGCACGGCGGGCACGGCTCCCTGGGCCCGCTGAGGAACGATCTCGAGAGGTTTCCCGAGCAGTTGGCCAAGGGGCCGGCCGCGATACTGCACGCCATAGCGGACCATGTGGTGGACGAGTACGCGGCCGTGGCCGACGCGGTGCAGAGCGACATAGAGGTCGTGGAGAACGCCGTCTTCAGCGCGGACAGCGGCAGGGGTGACGCGGGCCGCATCTACCAGATCAAGCGGGAACTGCTGGAGCTGAAGAGGGCGGTGGCGCCGCTGGACCGGCCGCTGCAGCGGCTCGCCACACAGCCCGTCCCCGTCGTCGACGCGGAGATCCAGGCGTATTTCCGCGACGTGGCCGACCACCTGGCCCGGGCCGCCGAGCGGATCGCCTCCTACGACGCGCTTCTCGACTCCATCCTCCAGGCCCACCTCGCCCAGGTCGCAGTCGCCCAGAACGAGGACATGCGCAGGATCACGGCCTGGGCCGCGATAGTCGCCGTGCCGACGATGGTGTGCGGCGTCTACGGCATGAACTTCGACCACATGCCCGAACTCTGCTGGACCTACGGCTATCCCCTCGTCCTCTGTGTCATCGCCACCGCCTGCCTCGTCATCCACCGGGGCTTCCGCCGTAACGGCTGGCTCTGATGCCGCTCGCGGCATCACTGCCGCGAGCCCGTGGTGGTCGGGACGCCTGCACCGGGCGGGCGGCGGGTGCCGTCGAGAAGAGGCCGAGTGGCGCTCGATTGTGTGGACCTCTTCGAGAGCCCGTGTAATTCTGCGGCGATCGCCTCACTTGGTGCAGCCATGAGGAGGAGGGCCGGGGCGCCTTCAAAGGGGTTCAGTGCCGCGGCGGGAGGCTCCGCTCCCGGGGTTGTCCCGGGTCCCTTCGTGGTGGACGGTGCGCTGCTGGACCTCGCCGCCGGGCTGGCCGGCAGCACCCCGCCGATCTCGATGGCGTGCGAGTGTCGGCGAGGGGGTCATGTAGCGCGGAGAGAGAGTGCGAAGAGCCGTGCCAGAGCGTGTACTTGATAGTGACCTGGTCCTACGGGCATAAGCAGACCGGCATCGATCAGTCCTTCCACGAGAGCCTGTCCCTGTGCTGGGCTCCGGTCGAGAAGAGCTGTCGATTCGGACATGGACAGGAAAACGCTGGTCGATGTGCTCAACAGCCGGAAGGCGCGGGCCTGCTCAGCATCCAGCTGAGCGTAGCTGTGTTCCATGACAGGTCGCACCGCCAGGTCTCCAGCCTGCAGTTGAGCCAACCGGCCGGTCTCATCCGAGAGCAGTGCCGCCAGCGTCGCGATCGTCCAGGTGCGGCGGGCCGCCACGCGGGAGGCGGCAATGCGGATGGCCAGAGGCAGGAAGCCGCAGGCGGCAACCACATAGCGGGCCTCACTGCGCTCCGAGTCGACTCGTTCGGGACCCACCATCCTGGAGAAGTGCTCGAACGCCTCCTCGGGGGACATCACGTCGACGTCGACGAGGTGAGCGCCGGCCAGGTCGACCATGCGGACCCGGCTGGTGACCAGGGCCGCGCAGCCTGCCGTGCCGGGGAGCAGGGGGCGGATCTGGGCCGCGTCGTGGGCGTTGTCCAGTAGGACCAGGACGCGGCGGCCGTCGAGCGTGGAGCGGTAGAGCGCGGCGCGCTCGTCCAGTGAGTCGGGGACCGCCGAATCCGGCACGCCGAGCGCCCGCAGGAACGCCCCGAGGACCTTCCCGGGCTCGGCGGACCGGCTGCCCGCGCCCTGGAGGTCGACGTAGAGCTGCCCGTCCGGGAAGTGCCGACGGGCCTGGTGTGCCACGTGGACAGCCAGGGTCGTCTTGCCGACGCCGCCGATGCCGGAGAGGACGGAGACGCCCTCCGCGACGGCGAGGCGGTCGCCGATCTCCCGGGCGAGCGCGGTGCGGCCAGTGAAGTCGGGGACTGTCGCAGGGAGTTGTGCGGGGCGAGCCGGGGCCGCCGCCGCGGCGGGTCGGGCCGCCGGGCGGGCCAGTTCCTCGTCGGCCTGGAGAATGCGTTGCTGGAGCTGGGCCAGTTCGGGGCGTGGGTCGACGCCCAGTTCCTCGGCGAGCAGCCGCCGGGTGTCGGCGTATACGGCGAGGGCCTCGGCCTGGCGGCCGCTGCGGTACAGGGCGACCATCAGGAGTTCGCGCAGCCGTTCGCGCAGCGGGTGCGCGGCGGTGAGCGCGGTGAGTTCGGAGACCGCCTCCGCGTGGCAGCCGACCTCCAGGTCCAGGTCGAGGCGGGTCTCGGTGAGCTGGAGCCGCCACTCCTCCAGCCGGGTCCGCTGGTACTCCGCGTACGGGCCGGGAACGGAGGCCAGGGCCTCGCCGTCCCACAGGGCCAGCGCCCCGTTGAGATAGGCCCTGGCCCGTTGGTGGCTGCCGGAAGCCCGATCCTTCTCCGCCTCCGCCGCCAGGTCCTGAGCCATGGTCAGGTCCATTGCCTCGCGTTCGATTCGTATGGTGTACCCGCCCGATTCGCTTGTCAGGACGAGCGGGCCCAGGGTCTTGCGGAGCCGGGAGGCGTAGGTGCGAAGCGCCGCCAGCGCCTGGGAGGGAGGGTCCTCGCCCCAGATGGCGTCGATGAGTTCGGCGGCCGTGGCCGTACGTCCTTGCCGCATGAGCAGGGCCGCCAGCAGGGCACGCTGCATCGGTGAGCCGGACGGCAGCGTCTCGTCGCCCCGCCGGGCCCGCACCGGTCCGAGCACGGAGAACTGGAGCTCCGGGGATCGCTCCGCGCGTATCGGTGCCGCCCTGACAGGCCCGTCACTCGCCCGTATCCCGGGTCTCGCCGCCGCAGAGACCACCGGTTCCACACCGGTCGGTCTCTGCGGCGGCAGAGGCGACAGAGGCGGCACAGGGGGGACTTCCTGCCCGAGCACTCTCCGCCAGGTGTCGATCCACAACGGATGCTCGGCCGGTCCGATCGAGCACGCGCTCAGAAATCCCGTCAGCTGATGGACATCGCGCGGCAAGGTCCGGCTCCGAACGATGCGGTGCGCTGTGCTGTGCGGGAGACAGCCTGTACCCGCCTGCCTCTCCATCTCACGCATCGACGGACGGCCGGCCAGCTCGTACAAGGTGCGCAGCCCGGCTTTGAACGAGCCGATGCCATCGATCGTCAGTGGATTGGGTGAACCTCGTGGCGGGCCGCCGGAGCCGCGGACACAGGCCTGCTGCCACAGTTCCATGGCCTTGTTCTCCGACGCCCCGCAAGCCCGCGCGTACATCCGTACGCTCTGCTCGGTGGGAATCGACCGACCTGATGCCGCCCGTTGAAGGGTCGTCGCATGGCATGCGGAACGGTCGGCCAGATCCGCGTACGAGTATCCGCGGGCCGATCGTTGGTCGCGCAGCCATTGGGCCAACGCGACCAGTGCCTTGTTCGACGAGGTGATCGGCCTCTCCTTGCGCCCCACCAGTGACGCTCAGGCGGTGGTGAACGCGTGCAGGACGCGGGCGAACCTGCGGCCCGGGGTCCGGCTTCTTCCCCGTACGGCCATCAGCGTGCCCGCAGCCACCACCCCGGCGCCGCTCAGTACGGACAGGACCGACGACGGGCCCAGGCCTGTCGCGGACAGCCCGCACGCCAGCACGGCGATCACGACGATGAC
Organism: Streptomyces sp. NPDC002809; assembly: GCF_040295435.1. Lineage (NCBI taxonomy): Bacteria > Bacillati > Actinomycetota > Actinomycetes > Kitasatosporales > Streptomycetaceae > Streptomyces > Streptomyces sp. NPDC002809. The sequence continues at coordinate 447 of NZ_JBEOVJ010000108.1, read as the reverse complement.
GACAGCATCGACGGTGGAGAGCTGGTTGCGGCGGGGTTCACCGTGCACCACACAGCGAGTGGGAACGGACGGATGCGACATGGTCGTGCCTCCTGAGGTCGAGAGGCTCCCACGCGTCACGGCGCGAGAGCGGGTGCGGGCTCCAAGTCCTTGCGTCCGAAGGGCGTTTGCCGACGCCGATCGGACCTGCATCCTGTCATTGGGCCGACCGTTCGAGGGATACCCTTCAAGTCCATTGATGCGTGGGTGTCCACGCCGGTGCATTCCGTTGACGCAGCAGTTCTGAAGGTCCCCGCCGCCTCGACCAGCAGGTTTGCGTGACGGAGTGAAATCGTCGCCGGTTGGACAGCGTTTACTGATGGTTTCAGAATGAGGTTCGGAGTCGTCTCAAGCAGATGATGCTGCAGGCGAGTTGGAGTAGTCCGAGGTGGAGGTCGGCTCGTATCT
>NZ_JBEOVJ010000107.1:0-25572 GCF_040295435.1 Streptomyces sp. NPDC002809 | reverse complement strand
CATCCTCACGGTCCAACGTCAGGTCATCGGCGAAATGCCGGTCACCGGTCGCATCGGGCACGTACTTCACACAGACAACGATCCTCAAGCTCACGCCGGCTCTCCTACTGCATCGTCATTTCCGGGCTGCCTTGTTGCACGCAGCATAGGCGCCTGATGGGGCGATTTCCGGTCGGAGCGACCGATGCTCCGACCGTAATATTACTCGCCAGTACACCCATTGGGTGTCCATTGAGCAAGCGCTTTGCGCTGTGATCTGGCCTACGCCCGGCGCCCTGGTGCCGCGGCGGATCTCAGTCTCGCAGAGCCGTGAACCTGCCCTGGTGATAGACGAGCGGCCTGCCGCCGCCGGCCGGGTCGCCGACGACCGCCTGCGCGATCACGATCCGGTGGTCCCCCGCCGGGATCCGCGCCACGACCCGGCAGACGAGCCAGGCGAGCACGCCGTCCAGCACCGGGACACCTTCCGGTCCGCTGCGCCAATCGGTGGACGGACCGAAGCGGTCGGCGCCGCTGCGGGCGAAGGTGGCGGCCAGCTCCCGCTGATGATCGCCGAGTATGTGGACGCCGATGTGCTCGGACTCCGCGACGACCGGCCAGCTGGAGGACGACGTGCCCACGCCGAAGGAGATGAGCGGCGGATCGGCGGCGACGGAGTTGAGTGAGGTGGCGGTGAAACCCACCGGCCGGTCACCGGCGGCGGTGATCACGGCGACACCGGCGGCGTGTTGCCGGAACACGGAGCGCAGGAGGTCCGGGGATGCCGTCCGGGGAGTGCCGGTCTCGGGTGATGCCGTCATGGAGATGTCCTTCTGCGCGTCGGATGTGCGGGGCCGTGGATGCTCAGGCATCCGGACAGCGCGCACTCGCGTGGCGGGCGAGGTCGATGTGGACCCGTCCGTGGAGAAGGAGTTCTGGCGGCATAGCGTCAGAGTGACGATGTGTGGTGCGTGCAGTCAAGAGCGTCCCACAAGGTGGGAGAAGCATCACGGTCCGTCACATCGCCAGCCCCAGCGCGGCGACGACGTCGGCGGTGCGCGGCTGCCCGACTGCCCGGCGGACGACCAGGCCGGAGGCGTCGAGGACCAGGACGGTCGGGGTCCGGCTGATGCCGAGCGCGCGCACAAGAGTGAGATGCGCCTCGGCGTCGATCTCCACATGCGCGACGCCGTCGACCATGCCGGCCACCTCCGTGAGGGTGCGACGGGTGGCCCGGCAGGGCTGACAGAACGCGCTGGAGAACTGGACGAGCGTGGCCCTCTTCCCCAATTCCACGCCGAGTTGGGCTGCGTCGAGCCTGTCCGCATGTGTCCGCTCGCCCATCTTCCGCCTCCTGTCAGAGCTCTACGCAAAAGGTCAGCACCCGCGGCAGCCTGGGCATTCCCCACCGTTCCACGTGACGAGAATCTCGCGCCCCACGCCCGCCGAGACTGGCCACCACGACGCGTATGGGGCACGATCGGCCCAATGCCGAAAACCTACGGCTGCGTAACTTCCGCCGGGAGAACCCTCCCCAGGCGCTGAAGAAGGGTCTTCTCCAGATGGCAGAACTCGTCTATCGGCCGGTCATCGGCGCCGCTCGTACCTTTTTCAAGGCGCTCGACCTGAAGATCGACACTCAGGGTTCGGAGCACATCCCGAAGACCGGTGGCGCGGTTCTGGTAAGCAACCACATCAGTTATCTGGACTTCATCTTCACCGGGCTCGCCGCGTTGCCGCAGAAGCGCCTGGTGCGGTTCATGGCCAAGGAATCGGTGTTCCGGCACAAGATCTCGGGGCCCTTGATGCGCGGCATGAAGCACATCCCGGTCGACCGCAAGCAGGGCGAGGAGGCGTACGAGCACGCGCTGGCCTCCCTGCGTTCCGGTGAGATCGTCGGAGTGTTCCCCGAGGCGACGATCTCGGAGTCCTTCACCCTGAAGAGCTTCAAGTCGGGTGCGGCGCGCCTGGCCCAGGAAGCCGGCGTGCCGCTCATCCCGATGGCGCTGTGGGGTACCCAGCGCGTGTGGACAAAGGGCCGCCCGCGCAACTTCAAGCGCAGCCACATCCCGGTCACCATCCGGGTGGGTGAGCCCGTGGAGGCCCCCACCGACCAGTACGCGGGCGCGATCACCCGCCGGCTGCGGGAGCGCGTGCAGGAGCTGCTCGAGGCGGCCCAGCGCGCCTACCCGGTGCGCCCGAAGGACGCGAGTGACACCTGGTGGGTGCCCTCGCACCTCGGGGGTACGGCTCCGACGGCCGCCGAGGTCCGCGAGCGCAGCTGACAGAGCTCCGCGGGGCCGCGGCTGAAACGTCACTCCGGCGTACGGACACGGCCCCTGCGGAGTCCGGCGCCGGCCGCTCGCGGTCAGAGCTCCGTGGGCAGCAGGCGCCAGAGCTCCGACCGGTCGTCGGCCGTCCGCAGGGCACGCAGAACCTCCGGATGCGGTGCCGCGTAGAGCATGGGGTAGTCCACCTCGTCGAACTCCGGCCGGACGGGCCAGGCCAGCCGCTCCCCGTCCAGCGAGAACCGGGCGTCCACGCCCGGCCGGTTGCCCCGCGGATCCTGTCGGTCCCAGCGCGCCCGGCCGGGAAGCCGCAGTGCGATCAGGCCGTGGAGCACCCCGGGGTCTCCGTCGTCGTTCGCGAGCCCCTGATAGCAGAGGGCCGCGGGGATACCTTCCGCGCGCAGCAGCGCGGCCAGGGCGTGCGCTTTCGCGTGGCAGATGCCGTTACGGGTGTCGAGGACGTCCGAGGCGCGCCAGGCAACCCGCATGTCACCCGAGTCGACGGAGTGGACGACGGTGTCGCGTACGAAGCAGAACGCCGCCTCTGCGTATGAGTATGCGTCCGTCGACTCGGAACGCAACCGTGCGGCCACCTCGCGCACCAGCGGGTGTTCATGGTCGATCGCGTCGTCGACGGCCAGATACGCAGAGATTTCCGAGACCTGCTGTACGAGCTCCATGGCCGCAGAGCATAAGGAAGCGGCCGACCGGAAGTCAATGACTTTCCGGTCGGCCGCATAGTCATGCACTGGCTACTGGGCAGCCATTTCTTCCTTGAGGGCGAGGACGAACGCGTCGACATCGTCCTCGGTGGTGTCGAAGGCGCACATCCAGCGCACGTCGCCCGCCTTCTCGTCCCAGAAGTAGAACCGGAAGCGCTTCTGCAGCCGCTCGCTCACGGCGTGCGGCAGCCGCGCGAACACGGCGTTGGCCTGGACGGGGTAGAGGATCTCCACGCCGCCCACCGCCCTGACGCCCTCGGCGAGGCGCTGGGCCATGCTGTTGGCGTGCCGGGCGTTGCGCAGCCACAGGTCGCCCGCGAGCAGCGCCTCCAGCTGTACCGACACGAAGCGCATCTTGGAGGCGAGCTGCATCGACAGCTTCCGCAGATGCTTCATGGCCCGGACGGCGTCCGGGTTCAGCACCACGACGGCCTCGCCGAAGATGGCCCCGTTCTTCGTCCCGCCGAAGGAGAGCACGTCGACGCCGACGGTGTTGGTGAACGTACGCATCGGTACGTCCAGGGAGGCCGCGGCATTGGCTATCCGGGCACCGTCGAGGTGGACCTTCATGCCGTGCCCGTGCGCGTGCTCGCAGATGGCCCGGATCTCGTCGGGCGTGTAGACCGTGCCCAGCTCGGTGTTCTGGGTGATCGAGACGACCTGGGGCATGGCGCGGTGCTCGTCGTCCCAGCCGTACGCCTGCCGGTCGATGAGCTCCGGTGTGAGCTTGCCGTCCTCGGTGGGCACGGTGAGCAGCTTCAGCCCGCCGACCCGTTCCGGCGCGCCGCCCTCGTCCACGTTGATGTGGGCGGACTCGGCGCAGATGACGGCACCCCAACGGTCGGTCATCGCCTGGAGCGAGACCACGTTGGCACCGGTTCCGTTGAAGACCGGAAAGGCCTCGGCGGTGGGGCCGAAGTGGCTGTGCATCACGCGCTGGAGGTGACCGGTGTAGTCGTCCTCGCCGTAGGCGATCTGATGACCGCCGTTGGCGAGGGCGAGGGCCGCGAGGATCTCCGGGTGGGTCCCCGCGTAGTTGTCACTGGCGAATCCGCGTACCTGCGGGTCGTGATGACGACGCGCGTCGGTCCTTACGGTTGCGGGGTCAGCCACAGGCGCTTTCCGTTCACTTCCGGGGCGGGCCGGTCCCAGACGCCGGCGATGGCATCGGCCAGCTCCTTGACGTCGGTGAAGCCCGCGAACTTCGCATTCGGGCGCTCGGCGCGCATCGCGTCGTGCACCAGTGCCTTCACGACCAGGATGGCAGCCGCGCTCTGCGGCCCCTGATCGCCCCCCGCCTTGCGGAAGGCGTCCGCGAGAGCGAGGGTCCAGGCCTCGGCCGCGGCCTTCGACGCCGCGTAGGCGGCGTTGCCCGCGGTGGGGTTGCTCGCACCGGCCGCGCTGATCAGCAGATAGCGGCCGCGGTCGCTGCGCTGCAGACCGTCCTGGAAGGCCAGCGAGGTGCTCTGGACCGTGCGGATCAGCAGCTTCTCCAGCAACGTCCAGTCGGCGAGGTCGGTCTCGGCGAAGCTCGAACTGCCGCGCCAGCCCCCCACGAGGTGGACCAGGCCGTCGATCCGGCCGAATTCCTTCTCCGTCTTGGCCGCCCATTCACGGGCGGCACCGAGGTCGAGCAGGTCCACGGTGTCACCTGTGACGGTGGCGCCGCCGTGGGCGTAGCGGGCCGCGTCCACGGCCTCGGCGAGCCGGGTGGCGTTCGCATCCGAGGCGACGACGACGGCGCCCGCCTCGGCCAGGCGGAGCAGTGCGGCGCGGCCTGCCGGGCCGGCCGCGCCCGCAACCGCGACGACAGCGCCTTCGAGGGCACCGCTCCCGCTGCCCTTGCCGTTTCCGTTCATGGCCACCGCCTCCTCATGACGTGCGCTCACGCGGCCGCCTGCCCGGCGTCCGCGGCGGTGATCCCCTTGGTGGAGGCGATCACGTTCTTCAGTTTCTTGGAGAGCGCCTCATAGAACATGCTCAGGGGAAACTCGTCCGGAAGCACGTCGTCGACGAGCTTGCGGGGCGGCTGGGAGAGGTCCAGTGCATCGGGACCCTTGGCCCAGCGCGATCCGGGGTGCGGCGCGAGATACGTGGCGACCAGGTCGTACGCGGCGAACCAGTGGACCAGCTTGGGGCGGTCGATGCCGTCCCGGTACAGCTTCTCGATCTCGGCGCAGAGCTGGTTGGTGACCTGCGGGGCCCGCTCCCAGTCGATCTTCAGGGTGTTGTCCGTCCAGCGCACGACGTCGTGCTTGTGGAGGTACGCGAAGAGCAGCTGGCCGCCGAGACCGTCGTAGTTGCGGACACGCTCGCCGGTGACGGGGAAGCGGAACATCCGGTCGAACAGCACGGCGTACTGCACGTCACGGCCGTGGGCGTTGCCCTCGGACTCCAGCTTCACGGCCTCCTTGAAGGCGGTGAGGTCGCAGCGCAGCTCCTCGAGCCCGTACATCCAGAACGGCTGGCGCTGCTTGATCATGAACGGGTCGAACGGCAGGTCGCCGTGGCTGTGGGTGCGGTCGTGGACCATGTCCCAGAGCACGAAGGCCTGCTCACAGCGCTGCTGGTCGCCGACCATCTCGCGGATGTCCTCGGGCAGCTCGACCCCCAGGAGCTCGACAGAGGCCTCTGTGACGCGGCGGAAGCGGGCGGCCTCGCGGTCGCAGAAGATACCGCCCCAGCTGAAGCGCTCGGGGGCCTCGCGCACGGCGATGGTCTCGGGGAAGAGCACCGCGGAGTTGGTGTCGTACCCGGAGGTGAAGTCCTCGAAGGTGATGCCGCAGAACAACGGGTTGTCGTAGCGGGTCGCCTCCAGGTCGGCGAGCCACTCGGGCCAGACCATCCGGAGCACGACCGCTTCGAGGTTGCGGTCGGGATTGCCGTTCTGCGTGTACATCGCGAAGACCACGAGGTGCTGGAGCCCGTCGGCCCGGCCCTTGGCGGGCTGGAACGCCAGCAGCGAGTCGAGGAAGTCCGGGACGCCGAATCCTTCGGCGGCCCAGCGACGCAGGTCCATGACAAGGGCGCGGTGATAGGCAACATCGTGCGGGAGCAGCGGTGAGAGCTGCTCGACCGCGACGGCCACCCGCTCCACGGCAGCCTCGGCCGCCGCCGGGGCGGGCGCGCCCTCGGCGTCGAAGTCGATGGAGCCGTCCTTCGACTGCCAGGGACGGATCTCCTCCACGGCACTCTTGAGCGCGGGCCAGGCCGGGTGCTCGACCACCCGCTGGGCGGAAGCTATGTCGCCGGCGGCGACGTCGTGCACAAGAATTTCCGTCATAACACTTCCTCCACGGGAGAACCTCGCGTCAAGCAACCGTATCTGTGTGCGGTTCCCCGAGACAAGTGGGGGCCTGAAAATTATCCGGCCCACCCCCATGGTCACCGCGATTTTTCCTGTCATCCAGCGCCTCGACGAATTCTTCCGTGCGCGGGATAGCTCCCACAGCGGAGCTGCGGCCGGGAGCGGCACGCACAAGCCACATCCCTTCGCACGCCCGTCCGGCAACCCGGCGCAGGACACGCTCACGCATGAGTGACACAGCTCGCGGCGGGCGGGCCCCTGCCGGTATGACGGACGGCGTCCCCCCTCGTACGCATTCGGGAGAAGCCGCGCGTGAGCATCCGTGCCGTCCTGGTCGCCGCCGTCATCACCGGATTCCTGCTCGGCACCGCCGACGTCCAGGGACACGGGGCCACTCCCCCGCGCACGACCGGCCCCCACTCCGCGACGGAGCACCGGGCGCCCGGATCCACGGTCATGCCGTAGCGCCGCGTGGGTAGGCACACAGGGAGAAGCCGTCGACGGAAGCGAGAGTCCCTTGTCTTTTCTCACCATCGGTCATCGCGGGGTGATGGGTGTCGAGCCGGAGAACACGCTGCGGTCGTTCGTCCACGCCGAGCAGGCCGGGATGGACCTCATCGAACTGGACCTTCATCTGAGCAAGGACGGCGCCCTCGCTGTCATGCACGACGCCGAGGTGGACCGGACGACCGACGGCAAGGGCCCGATCGCCGAGAAGACCCTGTCAGAACTGCGCGAACTCGATGCCGGACAGGGAGAGCGGGTGCCGGTCTTCGAGGAGGTCCTCGACGCCGTGCGCTCCCCGTTGCAGGCCGAGATCAAGGACGTGGCCGCCGCCCGCACACTGGCCGAGGTGATGCGGCGGCGCGATCTCGTCGACCGCGTCGAAGTGATCTCGTTCCACGACGAGGCGATCGCCGAGATCGCCCAGCTGGTGCCGGGGGTGCGGACCGCCCTCGTGGCCAGCCGCTGGGGCAACGACCTGGTGGACCGTGCGAAGGCGGTGGGCGCCACTCGGCTGGTCCTCAACGTCCGGCGCATCACGCTGGAACTGGTCGAGAGGGCCCACGCCGACGGCCTGACGGTGGTCGGCTGGGTGGTCAACACCCAGGACCACCTGCGGCTGGCCCGCGGGCTCGGGCTCGACGGCGCGACCACCGACTTCCCGGAGATCCGCCGCGCGGGCCGCTTCACCGCCTAGCCGCCCGCGAGCTTTGGGCCATCGCGTACCCGGCCCGCGAGCCTCGCGTCAGTGCTCGGGCAGGTCCTTGACCAGCAGTTCGAAGGCGAGGTCGTCGCGCTGCGGGATACCGAAGCGCTCGTCGCCGTACGGGAACGGGCTCAGCTGTCCCGTACGGCGATAGCCGCGGCGCTCGTACCAGGCGATCAGGTCGTCACGCACGGAGATCACCGTCATGTGCATCTCGCGCGCCCCCCAGCTCTCCCGGACGGTGCGCTCCGCCTCGGCGATGATCACCTTGCCGAGCCCCGAGCCCTGGAGCGAGGGGCGGACCGCGAACATTCCGAAGTAGGCCGCCTCACCCCGGTGTTCGAGCTGGCAACAGGCGACAGGCTCGCCGTCACGTTCCACCACGAGCAGTCGGCTGCCGGGGGCCTCCACCACGTCGCGCACTCCCTGCGGGTCGGTGCGCTGCCCCTGCAGGATGTCCGCCTCGGTGGTCCACCCCGCGCGGCTGGAGTCGCCACGGTACGCGGACTGGATCAGCTCCACGAGCGCGGGCACGTCCGCGTCGGTCGCGTCGCGGAAGGTCGGCTGACCCGAGTTGCGGGGCGGGGCGGTGTCCATGGTGAGGCTCTCCGTTTCTCTGCTGTCGCCGTGCGGCAGCAGCGTAACTCCCGAGTGCCGGTCCAGGGGCGGGCACCGGTCTGTGCGCCGAGCAGCCGGAACCCGTCGGGCCGGCACCTCGGCGCCGCGATTCACCACCGCCGCGCGCTCCCCCTTTACCCCAGTGCGCCGCGTACGGCCGTCCCGCCGCGGGCATCGACTGGACAACGGCGATGTCGTTCGCCCAGGGGGAGGTTCCGCTGTGCACGGACCTGCGATGTCCGGCTGGCTGCTGATGGCGTTGTGCGCGGTGACGGGCGTGTACTGCCTGCTGCGGGCCCGCAGCGGGAGCGGTGAGGAACGCAGGACGGCACGGGCGGAGGCGCTGATGGGCTTCGGTATGGCCGCGATGGCGGTGCCGGCCGCCGTCGTCGCACCGCCCGCGTGGGGATGGGCGTCGTACACCGTGCTGTTCGGCGTCGCCGCGTTGCGCGCTCTCTGGTTCTCGCGCCGCAGCGGTCACCATCTGCACCACCTGGTCGGCTCGTCGGCGATGGTCTACATGTCTGTCGTGATGGCGCGGTCCGGCGGGGCGGGACACGGCGGTCACGCGTCGCACGCCATGGCCGCCGCAGGGGGCCTTCCCCTGCTGACCGGGCTGCTCCTCGCCTACTACGCCGCGTACGTGCTGCGCTCCGGCGCCCGGCTCATCCCGGTACCGGCGACGACGGCCGGGGGCGGGGCCATGGCCGGCGGCCCGCCGTCGGGCGGCTGGGGGGCGCGGCCGGAGCTGGCGCTGGCCTGCCGGCTGACCATGGGGATAGCCATGTTCGCCATGCTGCTCACCCTGTGAGACAGGGGGACCCGCAAACCGTGGCGTACGTCACTTGCTGAGCGCAGCCATACCCGCGCATGCCATGCCACTCATAGGCTGACGCCATGTTGGTCTCCCTCGCGCTGCTGCTGCTCGGTGCACTGGCCGCTGTCGTGACCCCGCGTCTGATGGCGCGGGCCGAATGGCCGGAGCGCGAGCCCGTGGTGGCGCTGTGGGTCTGGCAGTGCGTGGTGGCCGGTGTGCTGCTGTCGTTCGGGCTGTCCATGACGTTCAGTGCTGCGGCAGCCTGGCAGGCGGTACGCGGCCAGATGTTCGCACCCGCCCCGCACGCCGTCGTCGAGGCCTACGCACTCGCGGCCTACGGACCGTGGTCGGCCGTGATGGCCGTGCTCCTGGCCCTCGGTGGTGTGTGGACGGCCGTGATGCTGACCCGCGAGATCCGCCGCGTGCGCCTGGAGCGCCGGCGTCGCCGGGCCGAACTCCTGGTGCGTTCACCGCTGCTGCCCGGCGAGGTGCCGGGCAGCGGTCGGCTGGTCGTTCTGGAAGGGGAACGCCCCGACGCCTGGTGGCTGCCCGGCACGGCGCCCCGGCTCGTCATCACCACCGCCGCGCTGGGGCGGTTGAAGGGCCGTCAGCTCGACGCGGTGCTCGCACATGAGCAGGGGCACGCGAACGCGCGCCACGACTGGCTGCTCAACTGCTCGGGGGCGCTGGCATCCGGGTTTCCGCAGGTTCCGGTGTTCGCGGCGTTCCGCGGCGAGATGCACCGGCTCGTCGAACTGGCCGCCGACGACATGGCTTCCCGGCGCTTCGGCCGGCTGACCATCGCACTGGCCCTGGTCGAACTCAACGAGGACCGCGGAGTGTTCGGTCCCTGCCCGACGCCGGATGCGCAGATGCCGCTTCGAGTGAACCGGCTGTTGTCGCCTGCCGGCCGGCTGACGGCCGGCCGTCGGCTGCGGCTGACCGCGGCTGCCACACTCCTGCCGGCGATCCCGCTCCTCGTGGCGTTCGTCCCGGCGCTCAGCGCACTGAGGTAGGGCGGCCCCGGACGCCGGCCACGCCGGGGCAGGCGGTCTCAGATCCCACGGGCGGGCGACTCGGCAGCAGCCCGCCACAGCACACGCCGAACGGTCCCGCCGCGCCGGGATGGCCACACGCCCCGCCGGTCGGCAAGGATCCCCTTATGCACTCCCCGCCCCTCTCCCCCTCACACCGCACCCGTACGCCCCCTCCGCCACCGTGGGCGGGAATCGTCTGCGGGATCCTCGCCATGGCGCTGCTGGGCCTGGTCGCCGCACGGTGGTCCCCCTTGATGCGCCTGGACCGTGACATCGCCGAAGCCCTGCACCGGCGGGCGGTGACGGAGCCCGGCCTCGTCCATGTGAACCGGGTGCTCACGGACTGGCTGTGGGATCCCTGGACGATGCGCGCGCTGATCGCCGTCGCCGTGGTCGTCCTGTGGCTGCGCGGGGCCCGGGTGCTCGCGGCCTGGGTGGCGGTGACGAGTCTGGTCTCCAGCCTTCTCCAGCAGGGCATCAAGGCCGCCGTCGGCCGGGAGCGGCCCCGATGGCCCGACCCGGTGGACTCCGCCCACTACGCGGCGTTCCCCTCCGGACACGCGATGACGGCCATGGTCAGCTGCTGTCTGCTGCTGTGGCTCCTGCACCGGTCCGGCGCCCGCCCCTGGATCCGGCGGACGGCCCTGGCCGCTGCGGGAGTCTCGGTGCTCGGCGTGGGTCTGACCCGGCTCTACCTGGGCGTGCACTGGCCGTCCGACGTACTGGGCGGGTGGCTGCTGGGAGCCGCACTGACCGCCTTCGCGGTAGCCGGATACGAACGGTTCGCCTCCCGCTGTCGCGCGGACGAGGATGGCTGAGCAGGCATCCTTGCCCTGCCCACACTGCGTCGACGAGGATCGGGCCATGCCGATCAAGGGTGCGCTCTTCGACTTCTCCGGGACGCTGTTCCGGATCGAATCCGTCCGTTCCTGGCTCGCCGCGACCCTCGCCGAACGGCAGGTGAGCGTGGACGATGCCGACTTCGAGCGGTACGTACGGGAACTGGAGGCCTCCGGCGCACTGCCGGGCGGCCCCCCGCCGCAGCGGGTACCGGGAAGACTGGCGTCGGCCTGGGCCTCCCGCGACGAGAGCGCGCACCGGCACCGTGAGGCGTACACCGGCCTGGCCCGCCAGGTGGAGCTGCCGGATCCGGGGCTGTACGACGCCCTGTACGACCGGCACCGGACTCCGGCCGCCTGGCGCCCGTATCCGGACGCCGAGGAGGTGCTCGCCTCCCTGCGCGACCGGGGCATCGCGATCGGTGTGGTCAGCAACATCGGGTGGGACCTGAGGCCGGTCTTCCGGGCGCACGGCCTGGACGCCTATGTGGAGGCGTATGTGCTGTCCTTCGAGCACGGCATCCAGAAGCCGGACGCACGCCTCTTCCACACGGCCTGCACACTTCTGGGACAGGATCCGACCGATGTGGTGATGGTCGGCGACGACCGGCGCGCGGACGGCGGGGCGTCCGCACTGGGCTGCGAGGTGCGGTTCGTGCAGCATGCGCCGGTGGACGAGCGGCCCGACGGACTGCGGGAGCTCGGACTGGCCCCCGGGGTTGCCTGACAGACATGTGAGAGATGTCCCTGACGCGCAATGGGTCGGATTGTCACATCGGGGCCTTAGCCTGGTAGCTATGCCCCCGACTCCGTGCCCGTCCGGTTCCGTGCGTTCCGCCGCAATGGTGAATGAAGACATTCGCGACCTGTGGCAGCGCTCGGGCGGACACCTGTCTTCGGAGGACGAGGAGGAGTACCAGCGACTGCTGGTCGAGTGGGCCGCGGCCACCGGCGGCAGCGCCAGGTCCGCCGCCTGAGACGTCCGCGCCGCCTGAGACGTCCGCGCCGTCTGCGCCGTCTGCGCCGTCTGCGGCACAACGGCCGGCGCAGGCCCGGTTCGCCCGCCTGATCTGCTGCGGAGCCGTGTTTACGGTTCGCTGTGCGGCGGCAGTCGGCACGCCGCACCCTGGAGGCATGACTTCTCCGCCGATCGTGATATTCCGGCCGTCCCCCTCCGGCGGGCGGCGCGTCACCGTGCAGCGCGACGGGCGGGTCCAGATTCTCGGTCTCGCACACTCGGATCACGATGTGATCGTGTTCCTGGAGGGTGCGGGGCTGGACGACCCCGAGCGGATCCTGGACAGCCCCGAGTGGGTCGAATGGCGGGGCGGCCGGGCGCACCGGTACGAGGCCGCCTGAAACGTCTGATTCCGGCGATCCCCTGCGCCGCCGGAACCAGCCGGTCACCCCGGCCGGCCGCGCCGGCCAGGAACCGCGCGACGGACTGCGTACATCAGTCGGCCGGTGCGGGGGTACAGCATGTCCCGGCGTGGCGGATCGGTCAATGAACGCACACGCGGCACGAAGCCGGTCCCGCCGGGCAGAGACCCGGGCGGGACCGGCTGTACGGTCCGGCGGTCAGCCGGCCGCCGGGTTCAGCGGCCGGTGACCGGTGGCCCCGGCGGACTCAGAAGGTTCAGCGGTCGAAGTAGTCGGGCTGCGTCTGGACATTGAGCTCGTCCGTCCGCACCCGCTTCGCCGGGTCCGTCCGCCGGTCGTCGATCTTCAGGACGTCGAAGCCCTTGGCTATGTCATTGGAGTAGATGTAGCCGTTGTAGTAGTACGCCGACCACGGACCGGCCGTGGTCACCTCGTCGGTACTGACGGGACCGCGCTCGAAGAAGCCGATCTCCTTCGGGTGGGACGAGTCGGTGAAGTCCCACACCGAGACACCGCCCTGGTACCAGGCCTGGACCATCAGGTCGCGGCCCTTGACCGGAATGATCGAACCGTTGTGGGCGACACAGACCTCGGTGTCGGCCTGCGGGCGGTCGATCTTGAAGTAGCTGCGGAACACGAGCTTGCGGTGGTCGCCCTTGCCCACGATGTCGTAGATGCCGTCCGCGCCGCGCTTCGGGCCGATCTCCTCGTTGCAGGTGGCCGCGCCGCCGCCGCCGAGCTCGTCGGTGAAGACGACCTTGTCCGCCCGCTGGTTGAACGTCGCGGAGTGCCAGAACGCGAAGTTCACGTTGTCCTGCACCCGGTCGATGATCTTCGGGTTCTCCGGGTCCTTGATGGAGAACAGCAGGCCGTCACCCATGCAGGCACCGGCGGCCAGGTCCTTGGACGGCAGCACGGTGATGTCGTGGCAGCCCGTGGTCTTGGAGACGCCCGGGTTGGTGGGACCGCCCGGGTTCCCGCCGTCCGGGAAGAGGACCGGGAAGTTCACGATGCGGGCCTCTTCGGGTGCCTTGCGCGGCACCTTGATGACGGATATCCCGTCGTGCGGCGGCTGGCAGTCCGGGAACGTCGTGTTCGGCGAGTACGAGGAGACGTACACGTAGACGTTGTTGCGTTCCGGAACCAGCGTGTGGGTGTGCGATCCGCACGCGGTCTCGACGGCGGCGACGTACTTCGGGTTGCGCTTGTCGCTGATGTCGAAGACCTTCATGCCCTCCCAGGAGGACTTCTCCGTGGCGGGCTGGGTGGTGCTGGAGCACGAGTTGTCACTGCGCGAGGAGTCCGTGGACAGGAACAGCAGGTTCCCGGAGACGGAGATGTCGTTCTGCGATCCCGGACACAGCACCTGGGCGACCGTGCGCGGCGCCTTCGGATTGCTGATGTCGAAGATCCGGAAGCCGTCGTAGTTTCCGGCGAAGGCGTACTTCCCCTGGAAGGCCAGGTCCGTGTTCAGCCCCTGGAGTGCGTCCTTGGGGACATTGGCGAGGTGGGTGATGTTCCGGCTGTGGACGATCTCGTCCACTCCCGGCACCTCACCGCTCGCGATCGCCGCGGCCGCCTCCGCCTGCCGGCTCGCCGAGACGTCGGTTCGGCTCGTGGCCGCGTCACCGGGGTCGGGTGTCGCGGCCGCGGGACCGGCCATAAGCAGAGTGGCGAAGAGCCCGGCGGCGGCCGCCGCCACGCCCAGACGTCTGCGCCGCACCGGGATGGTGTGCAACGAGGTCACTGCGTCCTCCCATGGATCCGTATGTAGTTGACCGGTTCACGGACTCCGGCAGTATCGTCCTTGCCATGGGCATCTCAACAGATGGCAACAGAGACGTAATGAAAGTTTTTGATCAATGCTGTGCGTTGACGTGCTAGGACAGAGCGCAATCACTCCTACTCCAACGGAGGTCGCTTTGTTGATAAGCCGTCAGACCCTGCGGTTCCGTGGATTCGCCCTCGGTGCGGCCGTCGCGGCAGCCGTGCTCACCTCGGCCGGCTGCGACACGGGCAGTGGTGACAGCGGCTCGAAGTCCGCGACCCACGTGGCCGGTTCGGTCGTGGCGCCCGGGAAGCCCGGCGAGCCCGCACGGACACTCTCCCCTTCGGAGGCCGTCAAGGAGGCCGGGGTGGACACTCCCAACTCGGCGGACGTCCGGTATGTGCAGCTCATGATCCAACACCACGCACAGGCACTGGAGTTGACGGGGCTCGTTCCCACCCGCTCGCGCTCGGCCACGGTCAAGAGGCTCGCCGAACGCATCACCGCCGCCCAGCAGCCCGAGATCGGGGCGATGGAGGGGTGGCTCAGCCGCCACGGCAGGTCCGGGCAGTCGGGCAAGCACGACCACGGTGCGATGCCGGGCATGGCGACGGCCGGCCAGCTGGAGGAGCTCAGGGCCGCGAAGGGGACGGCCTTCGACCAGTTGTTCCTCAAGCTGATGATCACGCACCACCAGGGGGCGGTCACCATGGCGACCGACGTCCTCTCGGAAGGGAACAACGTGCAGGTCGAGGAGATGGCCGGTGACGTCGTGGCCCAGCAGACCACCGAGATCAACCGGATGCGCGCTCTCTCCTCCTGAGAGCTGACGGACCCTGACGCCCATACGTTCCCCGAGAGCACGGGGCGCGCCTCTCCCCCGCCTGGCCCGCCGGTGCGATGCTGGAGACACCCTCAGGGAAGAGGTGCCCCGTGCTTCGTGTCGCCGTCGTCGGCTCAGGCCCCAGCGGGGTCTACACCGCCCAGGCCCTGGTGGCCCAGACCCTGGTGCCCGATGTGAGGGTGCATGTCCTGGACCGGCTGCCCTGTCCGTACGGACTCGTGCGGTACGGCGTCGCACCGGACCACGAGAAGATCAAGTCGCTGCAGCAGAGCCTGCGGGCCGTCCTGGAGCACGAGCGCGTCACGTTCATCGGCAATGTCGGCGTGGGCGGGGACGGAGTGCCGCCCGGGCGGCTGGCCGGGCTCTATGACGCGGTCGTCTACTGCGTCGGAGCGGCCACAGACCGCCCGCTGGGCATCCCCGGCGAGGAGCTGCCCGGCAGTCACTCGGCGACCGAGTTCGTCTCCTGGTACAGCGCCCACCCGGATACGGCCGCCGGCCGCTTCGCGCTGCGCGCCCGTTCGGCCGTCGTGATCGGCGTCGGCAATGTGGCGGTCGACGTCGCGCGGATCCTCGCACGGGGTGCCGACGAGCTGCGGCCCACCGATGTGCCGCAGCCCGCGCTCGGCGTGCTGGCGGAGAGCCGGGTGCGCGAGGTGCACACGGCGGGCAGGCGGGGGCCCTCCCAGGCGCGGTTCACCACCAAGGAGCTCCGCGAGCTCGGCGCGCTGCCCGGGGCCCGGATGGTCGTGGATCCCGCGGAGCTCGCCCTGGACCCGGCGTACAGCGGCACGGCACCGGGCTCCCCGCCGCTGCCGGCGCTGGTGCGGCGCAACCTCGACGTGCTGCGCGGATGGGCTCGTGAGGCACCCAGGGCCGGCGACAACCGGCCCAGGACCATCGGGCTGCGGTTCTTCCTGCGCCCGGTCGAGCTACTGGAGCGCGACGGCCGGGTCGCCGGAGTCCGGTTCGCCCGTACGGCCCCGGACGGCAACGGCGGGGTGCGCGACACCGGTACGTACGAGGAGATCGGCGCCGAGCTCGTCCTGCGGGCGGTCGGCTACCGGGGCATGCCGCTCCCCGGGCTTCCGTTCGACGCGGTGCACGGGACGGTCCCCCACCGGTCCGGACGGGTGCTGCGGGACGGGGTGGCGTCGCCCGGGGAGTACGTCGCGGGGTGGATCAAGCGCGGCCCCTCCGGTGTCATCGGGTCGAACCGCTCGTGCGCGAAGGAGACCGTCGCGTCGCTGATCGAGGACGCGCCCCTGCTCGTGGGGCGTGCGCCGGATACGGATCCGCTTGCCGTGCTCCGGTCCTGGGGGCTGCGGCCGGTGGAGTGGGACGGCTGGCTGTCGATCGAGCGGGCGGAGGCGACCCTGGGGCGCTCGCTCGGGCGGGGGTCGGTGAAGATCCCGGACTGGCCGGGGTTGCTGGGGGCGGCTGGCGGCGGCGGTCCGGTGTGACGGACGGGCGCGGAGACCGGCGCCCGGAGCAGCCCTAGATCGTCAGCCCGCCCCGAGGCGGTCCGCCTGGAGGTTCGCCGCTTCGAGCACGCGGTCGAGCAGCCCGGGGAAGAGCGCCTCCAGGTCCTCGCGCCTGAGGCCGTTCATCTTGGCCGTCCCGCGGTAGATCTGCTGGACGATGCCGCTCTCGCGGAGCACCCGGAAGTGGTGCGTGCTGGTGGACTTGGTCACCGGGAGGTCGAACCGGGAGCAGGTGAGCTCGTCGTCGGCGGCAGCCAGTTCGCGGACCACACAGAGACGTACCGGGTCCGACAGTGCGTGCAGGACCGACTCGAGTCTGATCTCGCCCCGCGCGGGATGGGCCAGCGTGCGGGCGCCGACTGCCGGGGCGGTGCCGGCCGGGACGGTGGCGCTGGCAGGGGTCACGGTCGCTCCGCATCGTCGCTTCGTCCGGGGCTCACCATGATACGAGCCCCGTCGTAGTTCGACGAATGAGGACAGAATCCGACCTGTTGGACGAATAGCGTGGTGTGAACACCGGGCACGGGCCCGGCCCCCTCAGGAGGCGCAGTCGGATGACGGACACCCCGGAGAGCGCACGTCCCTTCGCGCGGATCGCCGAGCTCGAATCATGGCTGGAGCGGCACCACGCCGACCGGACCGGGCTCTGGTTGAAGATCGCCAAGCGCAACTCCGGCGTGGAGTCGGTGAGTGCTGCCGAAGTCATCGATTCCGTACTGTGTTTCGGCTGGATCGACGGGCAGCGCAAGTCCTTCGACGAGGTGTACTACCTCCAGCGGATCACGCCCCGCCGCCGCCGGAGCGCGTGGTCGCTGATCAACGTGGAGAAGGTCGAGGCGCTGACCGAGGCCGGGCGGATGCGCGCGGCGGGCCTCGCCGAGGTCGAGGCGGCACGGTCGGACGGGCGGTGGGCGGCGGCGTACCCCTCGCAGAGCAGGGCCACCGTCCCGGCCGACCTCGCCGCGGCCCTGGAGGCGGACGAGCCGGCGAGGCTCTTCTACGAGCAGCTCAGCAGGTCGGACCGCTATCTGGTGCTCATGCGCCTCATGACGGCGACGAGCCCCGAAGTCAGGACGGCCCGCCTGAAGAGGGCCGTGGCCTCTCTGGCGGCGGGCCGGAAGGTCCGCTGACGTCCAAGGGCGTCCCGTAGTCCCTGGCGGGCGCACGACGACAACTACGGCACCTCGCCGCGTTGCCGGAACGCCGAATACATCCAGTACTTGGACGCCCCTCCGCCTTGCGATGCACCGCATCCGACGCCGCACGCTGATCCACCACGGACTACGGGACGGCCCTCAGTCAGCCGCTCAGCAGATCCGGCTCCTTGGCGAGCGAGGCGAGCCGGCCGGCCGGATCGGCGACCAGTCTGCGGGTCGTCAGGTCGAGGATGCCGGCCAGGCCCGTGATCTCGGCCGCCACCGTGCCGTCCTCCTTGAGGATCTGCTGGGCGATCGTGAACGTCTTTCCCTGCCCGTAGTCGAACCGGCAAGTGACCCGCACCCGTTCCCCGCCCCGGAGCTCCCTGCGGAACTTGACCGTGACCTCCAGCGCGACGGGCCCCACTCCGTCGGCCAGCAGCTTCTCCTGGGGCAGTCCGGCGGCCCGCAGCAGTTCCCAGCGCGCGTGCTCGGCGTACTGGAGGTACACGGCCTGGTTCAGATGTCCCTGAGTATCGAGCTCGTAGCCCCGGACGGTCACGTCCACAGAAAAGGTCATGGACATCGAAACAGCCTGAACCATTCCCGCATTCCCGCACCGGCCCGCCCGGGTGGCGCGTCGGTTCAGTCCGTCGCCGCGGCGAGGTGCGGGAACCTCAGCTCGGTGCGGCTGGAGAAGACGCCGTCGGGGCGCAGGACGGTGCCGGGGTGGTCGGGCCGGTTGGGTGAGTCGGGCAGGTGCTGGGTCTCCAGACAGACGGCGCTGTGGCGTTCGTGACGCCCGCCGTCGGGGGCGGCCAGGGTGCCGTCCAACTGGTTGGCGGTGTAGACCTGGATGCCCGGTTCGGTGGTCCACACCTCCATGATCCGCTCGGCGCCGGGGGCGGTGAGCCTGGCTGCCCGGCGCAGGCCGGCCGGTGTGCCGGAACCGTCGAGGATCCAGCAGTGGTCGAAGCCGCCGGCTCGGCGCAGTTGCTCGTCCGGGAGCGCGATCCGCTCTCCGATGCCGTGCGGGGCGGTGAGGTCGAACGGGGTGTCGTGCACCGCCTCGGCGGGGCCTTCCGGGATGCCCTCGTCGTCGACGGGAAGGTAGCTTCCGGCGTCCACCTGGAGCGTGTGCCCGCGGATGTCGCCCTGCGCGGCGAGGTCGAAGTAGGCGTGGTTGGTGAGGTTGACGACCGTGGGCCGGTCCGTGGTGGCGGTGTAGTCGAGGGCGAGGGTGCCCGCCGTGTCGAGGGTGTACGTCACGGCGACGTCCAGCGCGCCGGGGAAGCCCATGTCGCCGTCGGGGCTGTGCAGGGTGAGCCGGAGCGTCGCGGCCGTGTGGGTGGCCTCACCGGCGGCTTGCCAGACGCGGGTGTGGAAGCCGTCCGGCCCGCCGTGAAGGGCGTGGCCCCGGTCGGTGGCCGGGATCCGGTACGCCACCCCGTCGAGGACGAAGCGGCCCTGCGCGATGCGGTTGGCGAAGCGTCCGATGAGGGCGCCGAAGAACGGGTTCCTGCCCGTGTAGTCGTCGAGGGAGACCAGCGACCGCACCACCGACGCGGGCGCGCCCGCGGTGTCCGGCACGGTGAGACGGTGCAGGATGCCGCCGTAGGTGAGAATCTCGGCCCGGACCCCGGTTCCGGAGTCGAGCGTCCAGACATCGACGTCCGTGGGCCCGTGGGCGCCGAACGGTGTGCGGTTCACGGTGGGGCGAGGCATCAGAGATCCTTGGGACGAACGGACGGCCGGGCGGGGCGAGGACGACGGGCCCTGAAGAAGTCGCCGGACTCCCCTTGCGGGAAAGGAAGTCCGGCGCCGGTTCTACGGTCCGGCGGGCTCGACGAGCGGCCGGGGAACGGTGGATTCGCGGACGACGAGCCGGTATCCGGGCCGGGGGCGCCGGGGTTCGGACACCGGCTTTCCGGAGAGGCGCTCGACGAGGCTGTCGACGGCCAGCCGGGCGATGGCCTCCTTGTCCGGGGCCACCGTGGTGAGCGTGGTGGCCCCGTAGAGGCTCTCCTCGATGTTGTCGAACCCGACGACGGCCACGTCCTCGGGGATGCGCAGCCCCCGTTCGGAGAGGGTGCGCATCGCCCCGATGGCGATGAGGTCGTTGTACGCGAACACGGCGTCGGGCCGTTCCCCGCGGTCCAGGAGGGCGGCCATGCCGGCGGCCCCGTCCTCGCGGCCGTAGCCGTCGGTGACCACGACGAGGGACTCGTCTGCCTCGATGCCCGCGGCGGCGAGCTCCTCCCGCCAGCCACGCAGCCGCAGATGGGCCGGCTGGCGCTCCCGGCCGGTGCGCGAGCCGAGGAAGGCGATCCGGCGGTGGCCGTGGTCGATGAGGTGGCGCACGGCCTCGCGGGACGCCGCCACGTTGTCGATGGCGATGTGGTCGTAAGGGGCTTCGTACTCGCGCTCCCCGAGCAGCACCAGGGGCGCGGTCTCGGTGCGTGCCATCAGGTCCTCGGTCTCCAGGTGGATCGGGCTGAGGATGAGGCCGTCGATCACATGGGAGCGGAATCCCTGACTGACCAGGAGCTCCTTCTCCCGCAGTCCGCCGGTGTGGTCGACCAGCACGGTGTAGTCGTGCCGGGCGGCCGCGTCGACGACCTCTCCGGCCAGCTCCGCGAAGTACGGGTTGCCGAACTCGGGGACGGCGAGGGCGATGATGCCGGTGCGGCCCTTGCGCAGATGGCGTGCGGTGAGGTTCGGCCGGTAGCCGAGCTCGTCGATGGCCTGCTGCACCTTGGCCCGCATCTTCGGTGTGACGTGCTGATAGTTGTTCACCACGTTCGACACGGTCTTGATGGACACGCCCGCCCGTTGCGCAACGTCCTTGAGGCTGACGCCCACGGCACTCCCTGAATCGACTTGTCGCGCGTTGACGCGCGGTGGCCCGGCTCTGCCGGTTCGGCTCGAACGGTGCCGGGGCCTGCGGCCCCGGCACCGGATCAGGTGGTTCTGCGGCTGCGCGCCAGATAGCGCTGGGCCACGACGACAACGATAAGGAACCCTCCGCTGACGACCGACTGGTACGAGGAGTTCAGCGAGCCGATCTGGTTGATCAGATTCTGGATGACGGCGAGCAGCAGTACACCCCAGAGCGTGCCGCTGATCGATCCCGCGCCGCCGATCAGGAGGGTGCCCCCGATGACGACGGCGGAGATCGCGTCGAGCTCCATGCCCACGCCGACGATGGTGACGCCGGAGGAGAGCCTGGCGGCGTTGAGTGCGCCGGCGAGGCCGGCGAGGAGCCCGCTGAGCGTGTAGACGAGGATCTTGGTACGGGCGACGGGCAGGCCCATCAGCGTGGCCGCGTCGCTGCTGCCGCCGACCGCGAAGAGCGTCTGCCCGAACGAGGTGCGCTGGAGGAGCAGTCCGCCGATGCCGAACAGCGCCAGGGCGATCAGGATGGGATAGCCGAAGCCCCACACGCTGCCCTGTCCGAGCTCGGCGAAGGCGGAGCCCTTGGGGACGAGATAGGTGGTGGCGCCCTCGTCCGTGATCGCGAGGAGCAGTCCGCGCGCCCCGAGCAGGGTGGCGAGCGTGACGATGAAGGGTGCCATCCCGGCGCGGGCCACGAGGAAGCCGTTGAGCAGTCCGATCGCAGCGCACACCAGGAGCGGCACGAACAGGGCGGCCAGGAAGCCCCATTGGGAGGCCCAGGCGGCGAGTACACCGCCCAGGGCGAAGACGGAGCCGACGGACAGGTCGATGCCGCCGGTGATGATGACCATGGTCATGCCGAGTGCCACCACTGCCAGGAACGAGGCCTGGATGGTCACGCCGCGGGCGTTGTCCAGCGTGGCGAACGTCGGGTAGATGAACGACGCGACGATCACCACCGTGAGCAGGACCGCGAGCACGCCCTGGCGCTGGAGGAGTTCGGCGATCCGCTGCCCGGCCACGGGGCGGACCGCGCCGTCGCCGGCCGCTGTCGGGGTCTTGCGCGGTGCACGGGCCTGGGCCACGGGTGCGGGTGAGGTTTCGTTCATCGGGACCGACGCTCCCGGGCGACGTAGACGGCGGCGATGATGATGGCCGCCTGGGCGATCTGTGCGGTGGAGTCGGGCAGGTCGTGCTTGACGAGGGTGGCGCGCAGCAGTTGCATCAGCAGGGCGCCGGCGACCGTGCCGAGAACCCGGATGGATCCGCCGTTGAGCGGGGTGCCCCCGACGACGACCGCCGTGATGGCGGAGAGTTCCATGAGGGTGCCGAGCGAAGACGGGTCACTTGCGGTGAGCCGGGCCGTGGCGAGGATGCCGGCCAGGGCCGCCAGGACCCCGCAGAGCACGTACACACCGATGAGCACGCGCCGTACGGGGAGTCCGGCGAGGGCGGCCGCCGACCGGTTTCCGCCGATGGCGACGACCTGGCGGCCGAAGGTGGTGCGCTGGACCAGGAACGCGACGGCGACCGCGAGGACGGCGGCGATGAGCACGACCAGCGGGATGCCGAGGAAGGAACCGGTGCCGAGCGACAGCAGGTCGGGGTTGACGATCTGCTTGAGCTGACCGTCCGCCAGGACGAGGGCCAGACCCCGGCCGCCGACGAACAGGGCGAGGGTGGCGACGATCGGCTGCAGCCCGACGAGGGAGACCAGTGAGCCGTTGACCGCTCCGACGACGGCGCCTGCCAGCAGTGCCATGACGAGGGCGGGCACCAGTCCGTACCCGAGGTACAGCGGCAGCAGCGCGGTGGCCAGTGCCATGGTCGAACCGACGGAGAGGTCGACGCCCTCGGTGCCGATCACGAGCGCCATGCCGAGGGCGACGATGACGATGGGGGCGACCTGCACCAGTTGGGTGCGGAGGTTGTCCGCGGTCATGAAGTGCTCGGTGAACAGGGCGTTGAAGAGGAGGACGACCGCGACGGCGAGGTAGACGCCGTACTCCTGGTACCAGGCGGGGTCGCGCAGCCGGGCGAGCGGCCGGGCTGCGGGGGTGGTGAGTGCGGCCTGGGTCATCGGGGGTCCTCCTTGGCGGCCGGGGCCTTGCCTGTGGGCGCCGGTGAGTGGTCGGCGAGGACTTCGAGCAGATGGCTCTCCGCCACTTCGTCGCCCGCCAGTTCGCCCGCGACCGCGCCGCCGCGCAGGACGACGATGCGGTCGGCGCCCTCGATGAGTTCCTCGATGTCGGAGGAGATGAGCAGGACGGCGAGGCCCTCGCGGGCGAGGTCGTCGATGAGGCTCTGGACCTCGGCCTTGGCACCGACGTCGATGCCGCGGGTGGGTTCGTCGAGCAGCAGGACCTTGGGCTCCAGGCAGAGCCAGCGGGCCAGCAGGACCTTCTGCTGGTTGCCTCCGGAGAGCTCGCCGACCTTCTGCTCGGGGCTCGCGGCCTTGATCCGCAGCCGCTTCATGAAGATGTCGACGATGCGGTCCTGCTTGGCGCGGGAGACGATGCCGGCACGGGAGAGGCGCGGCATCGCGGCCAGCACGATGTTCTCGCGGACCGAGAGGCCGGGCACGATGCCTTCGGCCTTGCGGTCCTCGGGCAGCAGGCTGATGCCTGCCCGGATGGCACCGGCGGAGGTGAGGCGGCGCAGGGTGCGGCCGCCGATGCTCAGTTCGCCGGAGTCCAGGCTCAGTGCGCCTGCCAGGGCCTTCGCGGTCTCGCTACGGCCGGAACCGAGGAGTCCGCCGAGGCCGAGCACCTCACCCGCGTACAGCGACAGGGATATGTCGTGGAGCTGGTGGTCGCGGGAGAGGCCGGTCGCGGTGAGCACGGGGGTGCGGGAGGCGTCGTGGCCCTCGGAGCCGAAGTTGGTGAGGCCGGAGCGCCGGACCTCGGCCATGTCGCGGCCGAGCATCATCGAGACGAGCTGCATGCGGTCGAGGTCGGCGAGGTCGCCGGTGTGGATGTGGCGGCCGTCGCGGAGCACGGTGACGCGGTCGCAGATCCGGTAGAGCTCGTCCATGCGGTGGCTGACGTAGAGCACGGCGATGCCACGTGCGCGCAGGTCCTCGATGACCCGGAAGAGGGTCTCGACCTCACGCGGCTCCAGCGATGAGGTGGGCTCGTCCATGATGACGACCTGGGCGTTGACCGAGACGGCGCGGGCCAGCGCGACCATCTGCTGAGTGCCGATGCCGAGGGTGTGCAGGGGCCTCTTCGGGTCGACGCGCACGCCGAAGCCGTCGAGCAGTTCGGTCGTCTCGCGGTGCATCCGCGCGAAGTCGATCAGGCCGAGCCGGTTCTTGGGCTCGCGGCCGAGGAAGATGTTGCGCGCCACGCTCATCAGCGGGACGAGGTTCACCTCCTGGTAGATCGTGGAGATGCCTGCCTGCTGTGCCTCGAACGGCCGGGCGAAGGCGATCTGGTCACCGGCCAGCCGCAGTTCGCCCTCATCGGGCCGGTAGACGCCGGTCAGCACCTTGATCAGGGTGGACTTCCCGGCACCGTTCTCCCCCACGAGCGCGTGGGTCTCCCCGGCGCGCAGGGAGAAGGAGACGTCGTCGAGGGCGACGACGCCGGGGAATCGCTTGCTCACCGAGCGGGCTTCGAGGACGGCCGCGGCAGACGTGGAGTCCGGCCGGGCGCCGGGCCCGGCGGCCGGTCGCGTGTCGGCGGCCGGGACGGATGCCTCCTTCGCGTCGGCGGCCGGCTGCGGCGGCTGCGGTACTGCTTCGGGTGGTGCCATGGCTGTTCTTGGCCTTCCGCTCTTCCAAGGGTGTGGGCCCGGGGCCGCCGTGACGGGTGGCAGCGTCACGGCGGCAGGGGGTCCGGCAGATCCGGTACGGGCCGGGGCCGCGTACGGATCAGTACGCGGCCGGCGGCCGGCCATCCGGGCAGGTGGGGCCGGTCTCGGTCAGAACGCGCCGCCGAGCGAGGCCTTGGCGTTGGACTCGTCGTAGGCGCGGTCGGTGATGATGACGTTCTCCGGGATCTCCTCGCCGCCGTAGAACTTCTGGGCGGTCGCGAAGGCCAGCGGGCCGAAGCGCGGGTTCGACTCGATGACGGCGTTGTACTCGCCGTTGACCAGGGCCTGGACGGCGTTGCGCGTGCCGTCGACGGAGACGATCTTGACGTCCTTGCCGGGCTTCTTGCCGGCGGCCTTCAGTGCGGTGACGGCACCGAGCCCCATCTCGTCGTTCTCCGCGTAGACGGCGGTGATGTCGGGCTTGGACTGGATCAGTTGCTCCATGACCTGCTGGCCCTTGTCCCGGGCGAACTCACCGGTCTGCTGGGCGACGATCTCCAGGCCGGGGGCCTCGGCCTTGAGCTGGTCGACGAAGCCCTTGGTGCGGTCGGTCGTGACGTTGTTGCCCGAGGCGCCGAGGAGGATGGCGACCTTGCCCTTGCCGCCGGTCGTCTTGATCATCGCGTCCGCGGCGCGCTTGCCCTGCTCGACGAAGTCGGAGCCGAGGAAGGCCACGTAGTCCTTGCAGGCGGTGGAGTTGACCTTGCGGTCGATGGTGAGGACCGGGACCTTCTTGGCGGCGGCAGCCTTCAGTGCCGGCTCCAGGCCGTCGGAGTTCAGCGGGGCGACGATGAGGAACTGGGCGCCCTGGGACAGCATGTCCTGGATGTCACTGATCTGCTTGGACAACTGCGACTGGGCGTTGGTGGTGAGCAGCTTCTTGACGCCGACCTTCTTGGCCTCGTCCTTGATGGACTGGGTCTCGGCGATCCGGAAGGGGTTGGCCTCCTTCTCCGACTGGGAGAATCCGACCACTGCGTTCTTCAGGTCCAGCTTCGGCGCACCGTAGGTCTGCAGCGAGCAGCCTGAACCGGAAGAGGACTCCGGGGTCTTGGCCGCCTGGGCGCCCTGGCTGCTGTCGGTGGTCGCGGTGTCCGAGGTCTCCGACTTGGAGCAGCCGGAGGCGGCCAGCGTGGCGGTGGCGGCGAGGAGGCAGGCCACGGCGAGGGTTCGGGTTCGGCGCTGGATCATCATGCGCGGGAGCTCCTTGGCGGGATGACGGCACGCCGATGGGCGTGCGGTCGGGCATGGCTGGACGATGCATCGGCTGCCGCTCGGCGGCTGATGTCACTGCATTCCTCACGACCCCGCTAAGGGCTGTCCCGTAATCCGTGGTTGATCAGCGCGCGGCGTCGGATGCGGTGCATCGCAAGGCGGAGGAGCGTCCGCATACTGGATGTATTCGGACGTTCCGACAACGCGGCGAGGTGCC
>NZ_JBEOVJ010000106.1:0-26021 GCF_040295435.1 Streptomyces sp. NPDC002809 | reverse complement strand
ACCCGGACCATCCGGCCGGTCCCGCCGCCGAGGAGGGGGCGGCGGCCGCCCCGGGTTCAGTGGGCGGGCCGCCGACGGGTCAGCGGTGGCCGCCGTAGCGGTGGCCCCAGGACTTGGAGTCGACCTTGCGGCCGTTGGCGTCCCGCAGGGTCGCCGTGTCGCTGTTGTCCCAGACGTAGCGGCGGAGGTCCTGGTAGACGTCGGTGCGGCTGTCGCGGCCGACACCGGTGTGCACACGCACCGAGGAGCGGCCGGGCAGACGCAGGTCGAACCTGTAGGTGCGGTGGCTCTCGTCACGCAGGGTCCAGCCGCGCAGGTTGACCGAGTGGCGGCTCGTGTTGGTGACGGTGACCCACTCGCCGTTCAGGCTCCGGTTCGAGCCGTTGTCGCGGCCGGGGCTGTTGTACTGGATCTTGCCCAGCACAACGGCCGAGCGGTGAGCGTGACCGCGGCCGTGGCCGTGGTCGTGGTCGTCTGCGACCGCCGGGAGGGCGGCGGCGGCGACCAGTGCGCCGGAAGCGAGAACGGCGGCGGTGATCCGTCGTGCGGAACGGGACATGAAGACCCCTCAAGTGCAGGCCCGGACCCTGCGGTCCGGGCGTTGTTCGGCCCCGGCGTGGTGCCGGGAAGGCAAACCTTGGCCCCGGTTGCCCGGCGCCCGGACACCACTCCGGCACGTGTTACGAGATGCAGACATTTCCGTCACACGCGGTTGTACGCGACATCAACCGAATCCTCCGGGTACCTGTCAATCGCTGTTCGCTGCACCCACCCGCACGGCACCGGGTTGACGGAAGCCGGGGCACCTCCACACCCCCGCCACACTTCCTCCTCACCTCGGTCACCCGGGGCCCAGGACCCGTAACAGCGGCCGGCCGGCCGGATCTGAACGCCCGTTCCGTTACCCCGGGAAAGCAGCACGCAGGTTCCCTCGAACATCGATCCAAGCCAGTGATTGCGCGGATCCGCCGGCAGTGGTTGAGTGGCACTCAAGGTATGAATCGAGGTTCAGAGCATCATGGCCTACCGATCCACCGCCCGCACCGAGGCGACCCGGCTCGCCCACCGGGAGCGACTGCTGGATGCCGCACGGGAGCTGCTCACCGAGGGCGGCTACGCCGCGGCGAGCATCGCCGCGCTCGCCGACCGCGCCGGCGTCGCCACCGGCAGCGTCTACAACCACTTCGCCTCGAAGCAGGAGCTCCTGGCCGCGGTCTTCCGTCATGTCGCCGGTCATGAGCTCGCCGCGGTGCGCGAGGCGGTGCAGGCGGAAAGCGGGGCGGCGCAACAGGTGAGGGCGCTGGTCGAGGTGTTCTCGTACCGTGCGCTGCGCAGTCCGCGCACGGCGTGGGCGCTGCTGGCCGAGCCGGTCGATCCGCTCGTCGAACAGGAGCGGCTGACCTACCGGCGCGGCTACCACGCGCTCGCCGAGTCGGTCGTCGCCGCGGGTGTGACAACAGGTGAACTGCCCGCCCAGAACCCCCGGCTCTCGGCCGCGGCCGTCATCGGGGCGGTCAGCGAGGCGCTGCTCGGCCCGCTCTCCCCGGTCGGCGAACGCACCGACCCGGACCCGGTCGTGGACGGCATCACGGCTCTGTGCCTCCGGGCCGTCGGGGCCCCCGCCGGCTGACCGGCCGACCTGCCGCTGCGCGCCGAACGTCCCGAACCCCAGACAGGAGTCCCGTCATGACCGCCACCACACCCGTCCCGCACACCGAGGCCGGCGCGCCACACCGCACGCACGAGGTCACCAACCAGGCGCCGCCCCGCACCGGCCTCGACGAGTACGGCACCAACACGCCCCTCACCGAGGCTGTCGACGCGTTCGGTGCGGGGTGGCACGGGCAGGAGCTGCACGGGATCGGCCGGCTGGTCGGCTCGGAGGCGTTCCAGCACAACGCCGAGCTCGCCCACACCTCCCCGCCCGTTCTGCGCACCCACGACCGGTACGGCAACCGGATCGACGAGATCGACTTCCACCCCGCCTATCACGCGGTCATCGGCGCGGCCGTGGAGCACGGCGCACACACCGCGGGCTGGGCCGATCCCAAGCCGGGAGCCGCCGTCGCGCGTGCGGCGACGTTCATGCTGTTCGCCCAGATCGAGCCGGGCCACGGCTGCCCGATGTCGATGTCGCACGCGGTGGTCCCGGTCCTGCAGCGCGATCCCGGGATCGGCCGGGACTGGCTGCCCGGCCTGCTGAGCCGTTCGT
The DNA here is from genome assembly GCF_040295435.1 of Streptomyces sp. NPDC002809. NCBI lineage: Bacteria > Bacillati > Actinomycetota > Actinomycetes > Kitasatosporales > Streptomycetaceae > Streptomyces > Streptomyces sp. NPDC002809. The sequence goes on along the minus strand of NZ_JBEOVJ010000106.1, from coordinate 23,809 downwards.
ACGACCCGCGGCCGATCGCCCCGGCCGCCAAGTCCGGCCTGACCTTCGGCATGGGGATGACGGAGAAGCAGGGCGGGTCCGACGTCCGCGCCAACACCACCCGGGCCGTCCCGGTGGCCTCCGACGCGGACGGCCGGGCCCATCTGCTGACCGGCCACAAGTGGTTCTTCTCCGCTCCGCAGTCGGACGCCTTCCTGGTCCTGGCCCAGGCAGAGGCGGGCCTCACCTGCTTCCTGGTACCCCGGGTGCTGCCCGACGGGACACGCAACACCGTCCGGATCCAGCGGCTGAAGAACAAGCTCGGCAACAAGTCGAACGCGTCGAGCGAGGTCGAGTTCGACGACACCTGGGCCGTGCGGGTCGGCGAGCCCGGACGAGGCGTGCCCACGATCATCGAGATGGTCAACCACACCCGTCTGGACTGCGTCCTCGGCACCACTGCGGGCATGCGCCAGTCGGTGTCGGAAGCGATCTGGCACGCACGCCACCGCAGCGCGTTCGGCGCGCGACTGGCCGACCAGCCGGCGATGACCGCGGTCCTCGCGGACCTCGCGCTGGAGACGGAGGCCGCGACCTGGACGTCGATGCGGCTGGCCCACGCGTACGAGGCCGGCAGCGGCGAGCAGGAGGCGATGTTCCGGCGGCTGGCGACCGCGGTGTCGAAGTACTGGATCTGCAAGCGGGGCCCCCACCACGCCTACGAGGCGCTGGAGTGCCTGGGCGGCAACGGCTACACGGAGGACTGGCCGCTGGCGCGCCGCTACCGGGAGCAGCCGGTGATGGCCGTGTGGGAGGGCTCGGGCAATGTCATCGCCCTCGACGTGCTGCGCGGGATCGCCCGGACCCCGCAGTCCCTGGAGGCGTTCTGGGCCGAGCTGGACGGCACGTCCGGGGCCAGCGCAGTCCTGGACGCGCACATCGGCCGGGTGCGGCGGGAGCTCGCCGCCGACCTGCGCGACCCGGTCGCCGCGCAGACCCGGGCCCGGGCCACGGTCGAGGGCATGGCGCTGGCGCTGCAGTCCTCGCTGATGCTGCGTCACGCCCCGGCGCCGATGGCCGAGGCGTTCGTCGAGGCCAGGCTCGGCGAGGGCCGCGGTCACCAGTACGGGATCCTGCCGCGGGGCACGGACGCGGCCGCGGTCGTGGCCCGGCACATCGGCGAGGACTGAGCCCGCGGGCGCGGGCCGGGGCCGCCCGGCCGATCACCTCTGCCCGACCCGCCGCCTCTGCCCGGCCCGTCGTGTCCGTCACGGGCCGGCCGGCCGGGCGGGGTGGTCCGCGGACCCGGCCCGGGGCCTGCCGGACCAGCCGAGCAGGACCACCGAGCAGACGGCGGCGAACGCGCACCAGGTGGAGATGAACTCCAGACGCCACAGCGCGGCGCAGACCGCGGCCCCGCCCGCGACCAGCACGCCGAGCCACACCAGCACCCGGTCACCGGACAGGAGCAGTGATCCGACGGTGGCCAGGAGGTAGCCCGCCACGAGCAGTTCCGGCCGCGGCAGGTCCAGGACGTACCCGAGGGTGTGCCCGCGGATCTGCGCCGACACCGGCCGGGTCGCCAGGCTGTACGCGAGAGCGGCCGAGGTCGCCACCCCCGCCGCCAGCGGGACCACGAGGCGGCGCCGGGCCTGCGGCGGGGCGGCGCAGAGCACACCCAACGGCACCCACAGCGCCAGGACCGGCAGGGCGATGACCGCCCAGGCGACGGTGGCCGGACCGGCACCGCCGTCCGACCGCCAGACCACGGACTCGATGATCTGATGGGCCCCCAGGAGCAGCGGCAGCGCCGCCAGCGGAAGGTCCCGGGCCCGGCGGGTCCGGGCCACGCAGGCCGCGCCGATCGCCGCGATCGCCGTACCCGCGACGAGATCGGCGGTCGCACTCCAGCACATGGCGCCACCCAGGGGTTCGTCATATCCGTCGGCCGGACTCCGCCGCGGCCGCTCCCCCGGTCACGCTACGGCCCGGCCGGGCGGGCACCGAAGCATGACACTCCCACTTCTTGACCGGTGCATGCCGTTGACGTACCGTCACCGCTGTTCTCATACAAGAACTCGGTTCACCATACGGAACATCAGGAACGTCGTTCCGATGGTCGAGGGATTGCCTACCACCGCACCAAACCACTCATTGGTGCCTGCGGAGGACACCGCAGGCGGTGAAAGGAACACCCAGTGCGTACCAGAAATCAGCATGCCAGACGCAGAGGCGGCCGGGCAGCCGCCTCGTTCGTCGCGATCGCCTCGCTCGTTCTCGCGGGACTCACGGCACTCTTCGCGACCGGTTCAGCGACGGCGGCCCCCGCAGCCGGCTCGTACAGCCTGTCGAACGCAGGCAGCGGACTGTGTCTGGAGGTTCCCGGCGCGGGAACCTCCGACGGCGTCCAGCTCGGACAGCGGTCCTGCAGCGGCGCCGCGAACCAGACGTGGCAGCTCAAGGCCTCCGGCAGCGGCTACACCCTGACCGCCGCGCACAGCGCCAGGTGCGCCGGGGTCCGCGACGCCTCGACGAGCGCGGGCAAGGCCGTGGAGCAGCAGAGCTGCACCGGCGGAGCCGGCCAGGTGTGGACGCTCGCCCAGGTCAGCGGCGCCACTTACCAGGTCGTCAACGCCAACGGCGGCAAGTGCCTGAACGTGAAGGACAGTTCGACCGCGGCCGGCGCCCTGGTCCAGCAGAACTCCTGTGACTCGGTGACCAGCAAGCGCTGGACGTTCACCGCGGCCGGTTCGACCCCGACCGACCCGCCCACGGATCCGCCGACCGACCCTCCGACCGACCCCGGCTCCCCGCCCGCGTGGCCGACTGCCACCAGCAGCCAGGCCGTGACCTCGACGATGAAGGTCTCCGGCACCTACGACGGCGGCCTGAAGCGCTTCTACGGGAGTGGCGACCTGGGCAGTGACGGACAGGACGAGGACCAGCCGGCCCTGATCGAGGTGGCGGACGGTGCCACGCTGCAAAACGTCATCCTCGGCTCGCCCGCCGCCGACGGCGTGCACTGCCTGGGCGCCTGCACCCTGAAGAACGTGTGGTGGGAGGACGTGGGCGAGGATGCCGCCACCTTCCTCGGCAGCTCCTCCTCGCTGGTGCGCACGATCGACGGCGGCGGCGCGAAGCTGGCGGACGACAAGGTGTTCCAGCACAACGGCGGAGGCACCCTGATCATCAAGAACTTCCAGGTCAGCGACTTCGGCAAGCTCTACCGCTCCTGCGGCAACTGCTCGACCCAGTACGGCCGGCACGTCCAGGTGCAGAACGTGTGGATCACCGCACCGGGCGACGGCCTCGTGGGGATCAACCCGAACTACGGTGACACGGCACGCCTCTCCGGCGTGACGATCTACGACGACGGCGACCGTGACATCGACGTCTGCACCAAGTACAAGGGTGTGACGAGCGGCGAGCCCACCAAGACGGGCACCGGCCCGGACAGCACGAACTGCCTGTACGCCACCTCCGACATCACCTATGTCGACTGATCACCGGTGACGTACCGGACCCGCCCGCCCCGGAGACCCGGGGCGGGCGGTTCCACGACCGTGGCCATGCCCCGCCGGCAGCAGCCGGACGGGTGTCAGGCCGTCGCGTCCGACCAGGCGTACGGGGGCGGCACGGGCCCGCCCCCCGGGCCCGCACCCGCTTGGCCCAGCTCGCGGTCGGCCACACTCATCAGCTGACCGGCGACATCGCGCATCGCGCGGCTGGCCGCCAGTTCGTCACCGATGGTCGGCACGTCCGGGTCCTGCGGGCTGCATCGGGCGACCCCGTGGCCGGTGAGTTTCGCCGTGCCGGTGTCCAGTACCGCCTCCGCCTTCGTCGTCCCGTCGTCCTCCGACAGATCGACACGGACCGTCCACTCCATCGTGCGATTCATCGCGCACCTCCCGGACCGCACCGGCAGGCGGGCGCCCGCCGCCGTACGGGTCCATTCCCAGCATCCACCCAACGGGCTCCGCACGCCCGTTCCGGCTCGGCCTGCGCGGATCCCCGGTCCGAAATAGGATGCAGGAACCACGCCCGCAGCAGCCGGGCCGCGGCCCTTGCCCTCCGGGTCACCAGCGTCGACCTCCCGGATCGACCCGCCACGACGAACCCGTGGCGCAGATGGCCACCACCTGCCCAGCGGAGAGGCCCATGAATCGGCGTCGCCCTCCCCGCCCGGCCAGTGCCGGGGAACTGCTCACCACCCTCCAGCAGCTCACTTCGCGGGCACGCCGGGAGGTCGAGCTGCACCAGGCGCGGGTGGAGCTCGCCGAGGCACTGCAACGCGGGATGCTCCCCTCCGTCCTGCCCGACCTGCCCGGCCTGCAGACCGCCGCCCGGTACACCCCCGCGCAGAGCGGCCTGGACATCGGCGGTGACTGGTTCGACGGGTTCCTGCTGCCGGACGGCTCGCTCGCCTTCGCCATCGGGGACGTGCAGGGACACGACGTCGAGGCGGCGGCCTTCATGGGCCAGATCCGGATCGCGATGCGCGCGCTCGCGACCACCGCCACCGATCCGGGCGAAGTCGTGCGCCGGACCAACGACCTGCTGCTGGCCGTGGACTCCGGCCCCCTGGCCACCTGCACCTTCGTCCGGATCGATCCACGGACCCGGGAACTCCAGAGTGCCCGTGCCGGTCATGTGGGCGCCGTGTGGGCCACGGCCGACGGGCGCTCCGGCGTCACCGAGGACGAGGGCGGTCTGCCGCTCGGGATCCAGAGCGGTGAGGAGTATCCGGTCACCACCCGGCGGCTCACGACCGGCGGGGCCTTCGTCCTGCTCACCGACGGTGTGATCGAAGGGCCGTCGTACTCCATCGACGAGGGGCTGGATGCCGTCGTACGGCTGGTGAGCTCGCGCGTCGGCGACAGCGCGGACGAGCTGGCCGACGCGATCCTGGGGACCGCGGAGCGTACCGGGCACAAGGACGACGCCGCCGTGCTCGTCCTGCGCCACGAGACGTTTCCCCCCGCCTCCGGATGAGGCGGGGGGAGCGGCGCGTGTCACGCGACCGCCTCCCGTCACCGCCGGTGTCTGATGAGAGCTGTGATCCACAGCGAGAGGCACCGACGCACGGCCGTGGCATTACTCCGTGTCCTGGCCGTCGCCGGTGCCTACTACGTGGCCGCGGACCTGGGGCTGCTCCGGAAGGTGACCGTCCACGGGGCGGTGATCACTCCGTTGTGGCCACCGACCGGGATCGCACTGAGCGCCCTGCTGTACATGGGGCTGCGCGTCTGGCCCGGGATCGCGCTCGGCTCCCTGCTCGTCATCGCCACCCTCAGCGGATCGGTGACGGCGTCCACCGCCCTCGTCGTGGCGGGCAACACTCTCGCGCCCGTCTGCGCGTTCCTGCTGCTGCGCAGAGTCGGCTTCCGCGCCGAACTGGACCGGCTGCGCGACGGTGTCGTCCTGGTCTTCCTGGGCGCGATGGCCGGCATGGCGATCAGCGCGACCACGGGAACCGCAGTGCTGCTGGCCGACGGCAAGCTCCCCGACGGATTCTGGTCGGTATGGGCGGCATGGTGGGCCGGGGATGTCATGGGCGTCCTCGTCGTCACCCCGCTGCTGCTCGTACTGCGCAAGGTGCGGATGCCGCGGCTCTCCGACCGGTGGGCGGAGGCGGGGGCGCTGCTGGTCGTCGCGGTGGCGGGCTCGCTCCTGGCCACGCGCAGCTCGCTGTCGATGATCTATCTGATGTTCCCGATCCTCATCTGGGCAGCGCTGCGCTTCCAGCTCGCCGGCAGCGCGCCGTGCGCCCTGCTGATGTCCGTCATGGCGATCGTCGCGGGCACGGAGCAGGTGGGGCCGTTCGCGAACCACACCATCGTCGAGGTGATGATCAACCTCACGATCCTGAACGGGGCCGTCGCGCTCACCGCGCTGCTGCTGGCCGCCGTCGTCGCCGAACAGCAGAACGTACGGCGCCGGATCGAGCGGGCCTGCGAGGAGCTGGCCGATGTGGTGGAACAGCTCGCCCCGGGCAGATCCGCGGCCGCCTGGCCGTCCCGGGCCAGGGACGAACGCGAGAGCCGCTGATCCCGCCGGAGCAGGACCGGCCCGGGACGCGGCAGGGGTCCACCGGGGAATTTCCGGCCCGGGGAGCCGACCGGGAGGTGGCCGGAGGTCACCTGGGGAAGTTCCGGTCCAGGAAGTCGTTGCGGAACGTGCCGGCCGGGTCGTAACGGGCCATCAGCTTCTCGAAGTCCTCGTACCGCGCGTACAGGCTGCGCAGGACATCGGGGGTGGTGCTGAAGACCTTGCCCCAGTGCGGGCGGGCACCGAACGGCGCCAGCGCCTCCTCGATCTCCGCCAGGACCGGTGCGACGGCATCGCCGTCGGGGACCCAGGTGAAGTGGAAGGCCACCGAGTCACGGCCGGACGCGGGGCTCAGCCACAGGTCGTCGCCGGCCACGGTGCGGATCTCGGAGATCTGCAGCAGGGGGACGATCCGGTCCCTGAGCCGGCCCACGGCCTCGTACGCGGCGGCGGCGTCCTTCCGTGCCACGAAGTACTCGGACTGCAGTTCGTCGCCGTTGCTCGGGGTGAACTCGAGCCGGAAGTGCGGCAGGCGCCGGTGCCAGGAGCCGGGGACTCCCTCCTGGCGGGTGCAGTTCCCGGCCGGTACCCCGGGGATCGGGTGCCGCGGACCGTCGGCGAGCCGGGCGCCGAGCCACTCGGCCGGAGCCCGCTGCGGCCCCTCGTCCCCTACTCGCTGCTTGAGCCAGACCTGACCCACCGGCCCCGGCCGCCAGTCGGTGAAGACGCTGACGCTGTACGCGGCCGACATCACCTCGTCGAATCCGCCGGTCAGCACGGATTCGGGCAGGTCCTCGTAGACCCACTGCTGAACATCGAAAGCGGGAACCAGGTCCAGCGTCACCCGGGTCACCACGCCCAGGGCGCCCATGGACACCACCGCGCCGGCGAAGTCCGCGTCGCCGCGCCGCAGGGTGACCGTCCCACCGTCCGCCGTCACCATGTCCAGGGCCCGGACGGCCCCCGCGAGGGAGCGGTTCCCGACACCCGAACCGTGGGTTCCGGTCGCGCAGGCACCGGCCACGGAGATGTGGGGCAGAGAGCCCAGATTGTGCAGCGCGAAGCCGCTCTCGTCGAGTTCGCCGGCGAACTCGCCGAAGCGGAGCCCGGCACTGACCGTGACCGTCCGCGCCACCGGGTCGATGTCGACCGTCCGTGGCAGCCCGGCCACCGAGACGAGGTCTCCGGCGGTGTCGGCGACCGTGTTGAACGAGTGCCGGGTGCCCAGGGCCCGCACCGTGGTGGAGGCGGCGACCGTCTCCTGCAGTTCGGCCTCCGTACGGGGCGTGCACAACCGCCTCGCCCCGAAGGTGATGTTGCCGGCCCAGTTGGTCTCCGCGGGAGTCACCGTGCGTTCCTCTTTCGCTCATGGCCGGGCACTGTCCCCGGCACCGCATTCTCCCAGACAGCGGCAGGGACAGCGGGGGCGAGCGACTGTTAGCGATCAACCCAGTTATCACGCAACGTAGTTGACAAGTGAAGGTACATATCCGCACACCATCCGATTCCGCCATGGCCCAAATACCAACAGCCGACCACAGAACCTGAGATCCGGTACGGAACGGGACGAGTCCCGGGCCATCTCGCATGTCTGAACTTCACTGGAACTCCAGCGAAATGGCACGTGTGTGGATATCGTGCACCGAGCGATGGCGCATCCGTCAGTCCACTGGATCGGCGGATGCGCCCCGTTTGTGGCAATGCAACTGTGACTGGGGGGTTCATGGGGCATGTCGAGCTACCCGAATCCGAAATATCAGGACCCGTGGGACTGGCGGGGGCGCCTCGTCCACGGGCCGCTTCGCACAGGCCTCGCAGCCAGGAGTTCGACCGGCTGCGGCAGGGCCAGACCGTACAGCGCGACCGTTCCGCCCGGCCCGGGCCCAGGAAAGGACCGGGCCGGTATCTGCCACTCGTCATCGGCTTCGACCTGTTCGGCCTGGGGATACCCGCCTGGCTCGTCCTGCGCACCGCCGGACAGCCCAGGGCCCTGGCCGGCGCAGCCGCGGCCGCGATGGTGTGGTCCGGCGTACGGGCCGCGCGCGGCCGGTACGCGGTGCGGGGCACGGGCAGGCCGCCTGGTGCGCTGACCGCCACCGGGGACTGGCTGCTGCTCATCGGCCTGATGGCGGTGCTCTGGACCGTGGTCGACGGCACCATCGATCCGGCGACGGCCGTCGTGGCGCTGATTCCGGGCCTGCTGACGACCGCGGTGATCTCCGGGGCGCGACGGCTGCCGTGGTCCGGTCGGACTCGGACGGTCCGCCGCGTCCTGGTGGTCGGCGAGGCCTCGGGGTTGGACCGGGCGGTGCGGCTGCTCGCTTCCCGGGCGGATCACGGCTACCTCGTGGTGGCCGCCGTGCCCGTGGGGACGGCGGCCCTGACCTGCGAGGCACCGGTGCCGGGACGGCTCGCTCCCGAGCCCGCCGACGACGACGCCTCGACGGTCCTGGGTGCGGCCTTCGCCCACGAAGCGGACATGGCGCTGGTGGTGCCGGGGCCGCGGCTCGCCGAGGAACGGTTGCGGCGGCTGTCCTGGGGACTGCACGACGGCGGGCTCGACCTGTCCGTGCTGTCGCACCTCTCGGAGATCGCCGACAGCCGGGTCCGCCCCTCGTCGGCGGCCGGGCTGACCCTTCTGCACATCGTGCCGCCGCTGCGGCACGGCCCGCAGCAGGCGCTCAAGGCCGCGGTCGACCGCACCGGTGCGGCTCTCGGCCTGATCGCCCTGGCTCCGCTGCTGCTGATGATCGCGGCCGCGGTCCGGCTCACTTCGGCCGGTCCGGTCTTCCACCGGCAGATCCGTCAGGGGCGGCACAACCGGCCGTTCACCATGTGGAAGTTCCGCTCGATGGTGGTGGACGCCGAGCAGCACAAGGCGCAGCTGGTGACGTCGAACGAGAACGACGGTCCGATGTTCAAGATGCGCCGGGATCCCCGGGTGACCCGCGTCGGCCGCCTGCTGCGCCGCTCGTCCCTCGACGAGCTGCCCCAGCTCTTCAACGTACTGCGGGGTGACATGTCCCTGGTAGGGCCGCGGCCGCCGTTGCCGGACGAGGTGTCCCGTTACGACGAGCGTGAGCTGAGGCGGCTCGCGGTCAGGCCGGGCCTCACCGGCCTCTGGCAGGTCAGCGGGCGGTCCGACCTGTCCTGGCAGGAGACCGTCTCGCTCGACCTGTGGTATGTCGACAACTGGTCGGTGGCCACGGACATGGGACTCATGGCCCGTACGCTGCGCGCCGTCACCGACGGCCGCGGGGCGTACTGAGCACGGGCGGCGCCGGATGAGAGAGACAAGAACGGGCCGGGTGGTCTGTCGCGCGGTCGCGACGGTCCACCCGGCCGCGGGGGGCGGACCCGGGAGCGGGTCAGACCTTTATGCCCTGCTGTTCCAGCCACCAGGCGTAGGTCCGCGCGATTCCGTCGCGCAGCGGGATCTGCGGCTCGAAACCGAGGGAGGAGAGCCGGGACACATCCAGGAGCTTGCGCGGGGTGCCGTCCGGCTTGGCCGTGTCCCAGTCGACCTTTCCCTGATAGCCCGTCACCTCAGCGATGGTCGTGGCAAGTTCACGGATCATCAGATCCTTGCCGGAGCCGATGTTGACGGGCGTGTCACCGTCGTACCGCTCCAGCAGCAGTACGCAGGCGGCGGCCAGGTCGTCGACGTGCAGGAACTCACGTCGGGGGCTTCCGGATCCCCAGAGCGTGACGGCCGGGGCGCCGCTCCGTCGCGCCTCGTGGAAGCGGCGGATCAGCGCGGGCAGGACGTGCGAGGTCTCCAGGTCGAAGTTGTCGCCCGGCCCGTAGAGATTGGTCGGCATGGCGCTGATGTACGAGGCGCCGTACTGGCGACGGTAGGACTGGGTCTGCACGATTCCCGCGATCTTCGCGAGGGCGTAGGCCTCGTTGGTCGGCTCCAGGGGGCCGGTGAGCAGTGCGGTCTCGGGGATGGGCTGCGGGGCCAGTCTGGGATATATGCAGGACGAGCCGAGGAAGAGCAGCCGCTCGACCCCGGCGGCGTGCGCGCCTGCGATCACACTCAGCTGGATGCGCAGGTTGTCCTCGATGAACTGCACGGGATACGTGCTGTTGGCCATGATTCCGCCGACCTTCGCGGCGGCGAGCACCACGGCGTCGGGACGCACATCACGCAGAAAGGACCCGGTCCGCTCGGCGTCGCGCAGATCGAGGCGGTCGCGCCCGCGGGTGATCACTTCATGGCCGTCGGCGGTCAGTCGGCGCACCAGCGCCGAGCCCACCAGACCGCGGTGGCCGGCGACGAACACCCGGGCGCCGGGGCGTAGCAGGGACGGGACGGATTCCTGGGGAGGGCCGGGGAGATCAGTCGTCATGGCTCGGATTGTGCCAGCAGCTGTATGACGCGGGGACGTTTTACCGCAGATCACTCAAACTCTGAAATTTCGGTGTTGCCCGACCGCCTCGCAGGCGGCCGCAGAAGGGGGAGACATGGCGAAGACCGCGCTCATCACCGGCGTGACCGGACAGGACGGTTCGTACCTGTCCGAGCTGCTGCTCCAGAAGGGATACACGGTCCACGGCCTCATACGCCGCTCGTCGAGCTTCAACACCGAGCGGATCGACCACATCTACCAGGGACCGGAGGAGGAGAACCGCTCGTTCGTGCTGCACCACGCCGATCTCGCCGACGGGGTGGCCCTCGTGAACCTGATGCGCGACATCCGGCCCGACGAGGTCTACAACCTCGGCGCGCAGTCGCACGTCCGGGTCTCCTTCGACGCCCCGCTGTACACGGGTGACATCACCGGTCTGGGGACGATCCGACTGCTGGAGGCCGTGCGCGCCAGCGGCATCGACACCCGGGTGTACCAGGCGTCCTCGTCGGAGATGTTCGGCGCCAACCCGCCGCCGCAGAACGAGCAGACCCCCTTCCATCCGCGCAGCCCGTACAGCGTCGCCAAGGTCTACTCCTACTGGGCAACCGTCAACTACCGCGAGGCGTACGGGATGTTCGCGGTCAACGGAATCCTGTTCAACCATGAGTCGCCGCGCCGCGGCGAGACCTTCGTGACCCGGAAGATCACCCGCGGGGTGGCCCGGATCAAGGCGGGTCTGCAGACGCATCTGCACCTGGGGAACCTGGACGCGGTGCGCGACTGGGGGTACGCCCCCGAGTACGTCGACGCGATGTGGCGGATGCTCCAGTGCGACACCCCTGACGACTACGTGGTGGCGACCGGCGAGGGGGTCAGCGTCCGGCAGTTCCTGGAGTACGCCTTCGAGCACGCCGGTCTCGACTGGCGTGAACACGTCCGGTACGACGCGAAGTACGAGCGCCCCAGCGAGGTCGACGCGCTGATCGGGGACGCGTCCAAGGCCGCGGAACAACTGGGCTGGAAGCCCGCCGTGAAGTCGCAGGAGCTGGCCCGGATCATGGTCGACGCCGATGTCCGGCAGCTGGCCGACCAGCTCACCGGAGCGGCCGTGCGGGTGGACCGATGAGGTGCCACGGGCGTCTCGGACGCAGCCGAGGCGGTGTGTTCGCCGCCGTTCTCGCCCTAGCGGCCGGAGTCCTGACCGCCTCCGCGGCCACCGCTCCCCCGGCCGCCGCACTGACTCCGCCGGTCGGCTTCACCGCCGACAACCTCGCCACGTACCAGACGAACGGCATCGTCTGGTCCCTCGCCGAGGCGAACGGGGTCGTCTACGCGGGCGGCACCTTCAGCAATGTCCGCCCGCCCGGCTCCCCCGCGGGCAGCAACACCACCTCGGCGGTCAACTTCGCCGCGTTCGACGCGGCCACCGGAGCGCCCACCGGCTGCTCGCTCTCCTTCACGCGCAGCAGCGGCACCGCGACGGTGCGGGCGCTCGCGGTCTCCCCCGACAAGTCCACGCTGTACGCGGGCGGTTACTTCAGCGCGGTGAACGGCACCACCGCCAACGGCCTGGTCGCGATCAACACCGCCACCTGCACGCTTCGCCCGGGGTTCGCTCCCAGCTTCGGGGCGACCGTGCGGGCGCTCGACGTGGCGGCGAACGGCACGGTCTACGCGGGCGGCGACTTCCAGAGCGTCAACGGCCAGACCCGCCGCTTCTTCGGCGCGGTCACGGCAGCCGGTGCGCTGACGGCCTGGAATCCGGACGCCGATGATCCCGGCAGGACGCTGAAGGTCACCCCGGACGGGCAGAGCGTGCTCATCGGCGGGGACTTCGTCACGGTGGGCGGCGCGAACTCGCATGCGCTCGCGGTGACTTCCGCCGGCACGGGCGCGCTGACCCGCGCCTACACCAACAGCTTCATCCCGTCGTCCGCCGTGATCAAGGACATCGTCACCGACACCGCGTCCGGAGGGTGGTACGTGGGCGGCGAGGGTGTCGGCGGCGCCTCGTTCGACGGACGTCTCGCCATGGATCTCACCACCTTCGACCAGCGCTGGCGGGACACCTGCCAGGGCGCCACACAGGCGCTGCGGGTCTACCGGGGGGTGCTGTACGCGGGCAGCCATGTCCACGACTGCTCCACCATGGGTGGATTCCCCAACCAGGTCCGCAAGCACCTGACCGCACAGTCCGTCGACGATCCGGCGATGCTCGGCTGGCTGCCGGACACCAATGACGGCATCGGTGAGCCGGTGGGACCGCGGGCGCTGACCGTCTCGTCCCGCGGCGGACACGATTTCCTGTGGGTGGGCGGCGAGTTCACCACGGTCAACGGCGTCGCGCAGCAGGCACTCACCCGGTTCGCCGACTCCCCGGACACCGGCGCGCCCTCCGCGCCCGTGGTCAGCCTCTCCGCGCCGCGGGCGGGCGCGGTGCGGGTGAGCTGGCGTGCGAGCCTGGACCTGGACGACAGCCGGCTCACCTACCGGGTGTACCGCAACGGCGGAACGACGCCGGTGCACACCACGACGGGCTCGTCGCTGTTCTTCAGCCGGCCGCAGCTGACCTTCACCGACACCGACGTGGTGGCGGGCAGCAGTTACGCGTACCGGATCACCGCGAGCGACGGCACCAACACCAGCGCGCTCTCCGCGAACGTCTCCGTCATCGCGTCCGGTTCGGCGAGTCCGTACGCGGAGCGTGTACTCGCCGACGGGGCGGACCTGTACTGGCGTTATGACGAGGCGGGCGGCGCGTTCGCCTCGGACGCCTCGGACAACGCCGACGGCGGCGTGTACATGAACGCCCCCCCGTACCGCTCGGCCCCGTCCGCCGTGACCGGCTCCGCAGCTCTCGCCCTCAACGGCACCGACGAGTACGTCTACAGCGACCGGCTGCACCACTACACCTCGCCGACCCCGTACTCCATCGAGACGTGGTTCCGCACCGGCACGACCCGCGGCGGGCGGATCGTCGGGTACGGCAGCAACATCGGCACCGCCCAGGGGCACACCAGCGGGATCTCCGACAAGATCCTCTACCTCACCGACAACGGGCGTCTCGCCTTCGGCGTCCAGGTCGGCAGCTCCAGCAGCCGGCCGACGATCACCTCGGCCGCCTCGTACAACGACAACGTCTGGCACCACGCGGTCGCCACCCAGGGTCCGTCCGGCATGCGGCTGTACGTGGACGGCGTACAGGCCGGCGCGAACACCACCACAGGCAACCGGTCGTACAACGGTTACTGGCGGGTGGGCGGGGACGCCATGGCCACCGCCTGGCCGAACCGTCCGACCAGCACCTACTTCGCGGGACAGGTAGACGAGACGGCGGTCTACCCGTCCGCGCTGACCGCCGCCCAGGTGGCCGCGCACCACGATCTGGCCGACACCCCGTCCGGGCCCGGCGACACCACGGTCACGCTGACGCCGACGGAGGACGCGTACGTCAACGGTGTCGCGGCGAACACCGCCTACAACGACACCCAGCTCGCCTCCCGGGGCACCACGCCGTATCTCGGGTACCTCCGCTTCACCCTCCCCGCCGCCCCGGCCGGGCAGAAGCTCAAGAGCGCCCGGCTCACCTTCCGTACCTCGTCGGACTCCACCGCGGGCTCGGCCGACAGCCACACTCTCGTGCCGGTCACCGGCGCGTGGACCGAGTCGGCGGTCACCTACAACACCCGGCCGTCGCTCGCCGCGACGGTTCTGGGGACCATCTCCGGCGCGACCGCCGTCTCCACCGACTACTCGGTGGAGCTGAACGCGCCGGCGCTGGGCGGAGCCCTGGGCTCCGCCTACTCACTCGCCCTCACCAGCAGCGGGACGGACAGTCTCCGCATCTGGTCGAGCGAGGTCGCAACCGCGGCCTACCGGCCGCAGCTCGTTCTCACCTTCGGAGCTGAATGATGAACGAAAGTACGGGGCGCAGACGCGGCGCCCGCGGCCGCACGCGCGCCGCGGCCGCCGCGCTCTGCCTGCTCGCCGGGGCCCTGAGCGCCGCCGCTGCCGGGGGCTCCCCGGCAGCGGCCCTCACGCCGCCGGTGTCGATCACCGCGGACGACCTGTCCACCTGGCAGACCAACGGCATCGTCTGGTCGATGGCCGCGTCGGCCGACGGGGTGGTCTACGCGGGCGGCACCTTCTCCACCGTACGGCCGCCGGACGCAGCGGCCGGTACGTCCGAGCAGCCGGCGGTGAACTTCGCCGCGTTCGACGCCGCGACCGGAGCGCCCACCGGCTGCAACCTGTCCTTCACCCTCTCCTCGGGGACCGCGACCGTGCGCTCCCTCGTACTGTCCCCGGACGGCGACACTCTTTATGCGGGGGGTCAGTTCGGGGCGGTCAACGGGGTCGGGGTCAGCAACATCGCGGCCGTCGACACGGCCACGTGCACCCCCCGCGATGACTTCAAGGTCGCCGTATCCGCGACGGTGCGGGCCCTCGCCGTCACCGATGACACGGTGTATCTCGGCGGTGACTTCAACAGCGTCGCAGGGCAGACCCGCAACAAGTTCGCCGCCGTGACCACGGGCGCCCAGCTCAAGCCGTTCACCGCGAACACGGACGAGGTCGGCCGGGCCGTGGAGCTCACGCCCGACGGCCGGCACGTGGTGATCGGCGGCGACTTCTTCACCGTCAACGGGACGAACTCGCACGCGCTGGCCGTGGTGGACGCGACCACGGGCGCCCTGGACAAGAGCTATCCGGGGTTCATTCCCAACACTTCCACGGTGCAGGACCTCACCTCGGACGCCACCCAGTTCTACACCGCCAACGAGGGGACCGGCGGCGGTGTCTTCGACGGCCGGATCGCCCTCGACCTGGCCACCTTCTCCCAGGTCTGGCGCGACACCTGCCTGGGCGCCACACAGGCACTGCTGGTGCACAACGGCGTTCTGTACAGCGGCAGTCACGCCCACGACTGCGCGTCCATGGGTGAATTCCCCGACCAGCCGCGCAAGCACCTGCTGGCCCAGTCGGTGGACGACCCGAAGCTGCTGCCGTGGTTCCCGGACACCAATGACGGCATCGGTGAACCGGTCGGTCCGCGGGTGATGGCTCAGACGGACAAGGGCGGTCACCACTACCTGTGGGTGGGCGGTGAGTTCACCACCGTCAACGGCGCCGGGCAGCAGGGACTGACGCGGTTCACCGACGGCCCGGACACGGGGGCGCCCTGGGTGCCCAACGCCAGTGTCTCAACGGTCCGTTCGGGCGAGGTGGACGTGAACTGGCAGACCAGTTTCGACACCGACGACGGGACACTTACCTACCGGATCTACAAGGACGGCGCGAGCACCCCGGTCCACACCACCACGGGCTTCTCGGTGTTCTGGAACCGTCCGCAACTCACGTGGACGGACCCGGACGTGGCACCGGGTGAGACGCACACCTACCGGATCAGCGCGAGCGACGGCACCAACACCAGCGCCAAGTCGCCTGCGGTGACGGCGGTCGTGGCGTCCGCGGCGGAGGCCTATCCCGCCAGGGTGAACGCCGACGGCGCGTCACTGTACTGGCGGTACGACGAGGCCACCTCGACGTTCGCCGCCGACGCCTCGGGCAATCTGAACAACGGCTTCCTGCGCAACGCGCCCTCCTACCGGCAGACGCCGGCCGCGATCGCCGGTCCGTCGACCGCCATCGGTTTCAACGGCACGGACGAGTACGCGTACGGCAACAGGCCGAGCGCCTCGCCGGCCACGTTCTCGGTGGAGACGTGGATCAAGACGACGACCACCCGAGGAGGAAACATCCTCGGGTTCGGCAATCTGACCATGGAGGACAGCGGCCAGCACGACAAGAGCGTCTACATGCGCAATGACGGACGTCTGGCGTTCGGGATCTACAGCGGCGGCTACCGGGCGGTGGCCACTTCCGCCGCGTACAACGACGGGGCCTGGCACCATGTGGTGGCCACTCAGGGCTCCGGAGGCATGGCGCTGTACGTCGACGGGCAGCTCCGCGCCACCAACCCGCTGTACACCGGCAACAGGAACTACCAGGGCTACTGGCGGGTCGGCGGGGACAATCTGTCCGGCTGGCCGAACCGTCCGACCAGCAACTTCTTCGCCGGGCAGATCGACGAGACGGCGGTATACCCGACCGTGCTGAGCAGCTCGAAGGTCGCCGCCCACTATGCACTGAGGACGGGTGGATGAGGTATCCGTTCCTGGCCGGCGCCGCCGTCGTCGTCATGACGGCGGCGCTGGCCGCCTGTGGATCATCGTCCTCCGACGGGGGCAAGGAGAAGGTGGCCGGAGCCGGTCCCACCGCCGCGTCGCAGCCTGTGGCGGGACCGGAGGCCGAGGACGGGGGCGCGCCCTCCACCGGGCCGAAGGCCTCGCCCACCAGCGCCCAGCCCAGGGTTCCGAGCGACGAACTGACCCCGGCCACCGGCTCGTTCACGAAGAAGCAGAAGGAGTACCTCGTCGACCGGGTACCCAAGGGCATGGACCCGGCCGCCGTGCTCCAGACCGGACAGGAGACCTGCGACCGGCTGACCTATCTCGTCAAGGTGGACCGGGACACGGCCGTCGGCGCGATCGTCACCGGCGAGATCGCCGACGCGAAGCCGGCCGTGGCGCACCTGTGCGTCCAGCACCAGGACCTGGTGGAACAGGCGGCCGGCGGCTACGCCGACGGGACGTACGAGGGCGGGCAACTTCGTCCGGGGCGCTACCGCGACGTCACCCCCACCACGACCTGCAGCTGGCAGATCGCCGGGGCGAACGGGAAGGGCCTGGCGTCGGGCTCCTCCGACGACGGGAAGCGGACCGTGATCACGATCCCGAGCGCGGCCCGCACCTTCACCTCCACAGGCTGCTACGCCTGGCTGCCCGAAGGAGACAACGGATGAGCAAGCTGCCCATAGCCGTGGCGATCCCCACGAAGAACGAGGGGCTCAACATCGCCGAGGCGGTGAAGTCGGTCCTCGGCCACTTCGAGGCGGTCGTCGTAGTCGACTCGCACAGCACCGACGACACGGCGAAGATCGCCGCGGAGTGCGGGGCCGAGGTCGTCATGTACACCTGGGACGGCGGACACCCCAGAAAGAAGCAGTGGTGCCTGGACCACGTCCGCACGGACCTGGACTGGATCCTGCTGCTCGACGGGGACGAACGGCTGAGTCCCGGGCTGCTCGCGGAGCTGCGTCAGGTCTTCGCCGATCCGGACGCGCCGAGGCCGGCGGCGTACGACATCCCGCTGGGGTACTGGTTCTCGGGGAAGCGGCTGCGGCACGGATACACCATCCGCAAGCGCTCGTTGACCGACCGTACCCGCAGTCGCTATCCGGAGGTGGGCGACCTCGCCGCGCCGGGAAT
Source organism: Streptomyces sp. NPDC002809 (assembly GCF_040295435.1). Classification (NCBI taxonomy): domain Bacteria; kingdom Bacillati; phylum Actinomycetota; class Actinomycetes; order Kitasatosporales; family Streptomycetaceae; genus Streptomyces; species Streptomyces sp. NPDC002809. Next base: position 6,096 of record NZ_JBEOVJ010000106.1, on the reverse strand, counting down.
CGGAGAGGTGGAGGGGCACTATCAGCCGGTCGCGGAGAGTGCGGGCTCACTCCGCAGTCCGATCGAGCACCAGGACCTCGACCCGGTGACCGCCTGGTTCGAGCGGCACAACCGGTACTCGGACTGGGAGGCGTGGCTGGAGCACCACCCCGACGTGAAGGAACAGGTGCGCCGGGTCAAGTCCCGGCAGGGGCAGCTCTTCCACAAGGCGCCGTTCAAGCCGCTGGTGTCCTTCGCGTACATGTACCTGTACCGGCGGGGCTTCCTGGACGGGCGGGCGGGGTTCGACTTCGCCCTTGCGATGAGCTTCTACCGATGGCAGATAGCGCTCAAGTCGCGCGAGACGCCTGCCGCTTGAGTCAACGACGCCTCCGGCGGACCACGTCCTCGTAGGTCCGCCGGAGCGTCCCGGTCACGACGTCGATGGTGAAGTGCTCGTTGACCAGCTCCCAGGCGGCCCGCCCGGCCTCGGCGTTGGCCTCGGGCTCCAGCAGCTCCAGGACGGCCTGCGCGACCTTCCGCGCGTTGGCCTCGTCCTCACCCACCCGGCTGTCGATCACCCGGCCGGCTCCGGCCTGCGCGACGTCCGGGCCGAGGCCGCAGGTACGGGTGATGACCACGGGGGTACCGACGGACATCGCCTCGAGGACCGAGACGCCCAGGGGTTCCTCGATCGACGGCAGGACGTACACATCGGCCTGGCGTCCGGCGGCCAGCACCTCTTCGTGGCTGAGCGGCCCCACATGGTCGAGCGAGTCCAGTACGCCCAGGCTGCGGGCCAGTCGCAGCGTGCCCGGGAGGGCGCCGGTGTCGGGTCCGGCCAGGACGAAGCGCGCGTCCGGGTGGGTCGCGAGGACCGCGGGCATCGCGGCCACGAAGTCCTCCGGCCGCTTGCGTTCCTGGATCCGGGCGAGGAAGAGAACGGTCGGCGGGCGGGCCGGGTCACGGGCGGGCTTGAGCTCCTGCGGGCGCACGCCGTTGACCAGGCGCACCGTCCTGGTGAGCGCGACGGGGGCCGCGACCGCGTTGACATCGATCCGTTCGGCCTCGGTCAGGTGGAGCACCGCGTCCGCGCCGCGCAGGACCTTGCGTACCCCCAGCAGGTCGGTCAGCTGTGCCACGCGCTTCTCGGTGGGGTCAACCATGCCGTGCGTCTGCACGACGAGCGGGGTTCGGGTGGCCAGTGCGAGCAGCGCGGCGGGCAGCGTCACCAGGTCGCGCATCAGGTGCACATGGACGAGGTCGGCGCCGCGCATCATGCGGCGCGCCGACAGCAGGAGCGCTCCGGAGGTGATTCCGCTGACCTCGAACATCGGCAGCAGGTGGCGGGCCTGGAAGAGGTGGACGGGCACCCCCTCCACGTCGCCGGGCAGCGGGCCGTCGAAGCCGTCGCCCAGCGCCATGATCCGGGCGTCGTCGCCCCCGGCGCGCTGGACCTTCGACAGATTCAGGGCCACCCGGGTCGGACCGCCGAAGGCGTGGTCCGGGGTGTGCAGCGTGACGATGTGCAGGATCTTCACCAGGGTTCCCCTCGACCTCGGCCGGCTGTTCACAGACTAGTCATCACATCACCTCAAGTGGGTTGATTCGTTAAGGTGTTCAAAGGGTCGCAGGCTCACGGAACGGGGGAACGATGACGTCCGCACCGCCGTCCGCGCCCGTGCGGGGCGACAGCCCGCGCCCGTCGGTCGAGCCGGCCGCCAGGCCGATGTCCTGGGCGATGCTGTCGCGGGCGATGGCCGTGCCGCTCATCCTGGGGCTCGTCTGCTTCCTGCCCGCACTGATCGCCGCCCAGCCCGGGACCGGTTCCCGGGACACCGCGTACTGGCTGCAGCTCGTGCTGACGTGTTACGCGGGGGCCCGGCTGGCCACCATGGTCCTGTCCACGCGGCGGCGGCTGCTGCAGGGCGTCTTCTGGATGTTCGTGTACATCGCGATGGGGGTGGCGCCGTTCGCCCAGGCGGTCATCGGTCAGACGCCGACGCCGATGGTCGGGCCGCGGGCCGATCTGGTCACGGCGATCGCCCTGATCCTCGTGGGGTGCACGGCCTTCGACCTCGGGGCGCTACTGGCGTCCCGGCGTCCGCTGCGGCGGCGCACGCCGGACCGCGGAGGCGGCGGCCCCGCCACGGCACACCCGGTCAGGCTGCGGCTGCTGGTGCTGCTCGCGTTCGCGGCGAGCGGCTACTACGTGCTGAAGCTCGGCGGGCCCGCCGTGTTCTTCTCCAGCAGGCAGGAGATCAGCGCCTCGGTCGCGGAGAGCGGGGTCGCTTCCGGGGAGTCCAATGTGGGCTCGGCGTTCCTGAAGGGTTTCGGTACCGTGCCCGCGCTGCTGGCGCTGCTCTTCTACACCCGACGGCTGGTGACCTCGCGCCGGGCGCGGCGCGCGCCGTCCACCGTCCTGGTGTGGATCGCGCTGGCAGCCGTCAACCTGGTGGTGAACAACCCGATATCCAACGCCCGTTACTGGTTCCTGACGGTGCTGGTCTCGCTGTTGTTCACGGCGTTCCCCAGCAGTGCGGCGATGTACCGCTCGGTGCTGGCCATGGGGGTGATCGGCGCCCTGGTGCTGTTCCCGTACGCGGACCGGTTCCGCTACGACGACACCGGGTACCGCCCTGTGCAGTCCTCCTCGGTGTTCGAGCCGCTGGCCACCAAGGACTACGACCAGACGGTGATGTTCGCCAACACCATCTCCTGGGTCGACACCCGTGGCCACACGTACGGCCGCCAGCTGGCGGGCTCCGTCTTCTTCTTCGTACCGCGGGCCGCGTGGAGCGGCAAGCCTGAGGACACCGGGGTGCGCGTCGGGCAGTGGATGGGGATGAACATGACCAACCTCTCCGCGCCGCTGTGGACCGAGCTCTGGGTCGACTTCGGGGCACCTGGCATGGTCGGTGGTCTCGCCCTCATCGGTTACGCCGCCGCCCGCACAGACCGCCGGTACGCGCGGGCGGTGTCGCGCGACGGCCCGGGGCCCGGCAGTGTCCTGGCGATCACCGCACCGCTGATCGCGGGATACACCTTCATCCTGCTGCGCGGCCCGCTGCTCCAGGCCGTCGGGAAACTGGCAATCGCGGCACTGTGCCTCGCGCTGGTCACCGGTTTCACGGACCGGAGCCGGCGGCGGTCGCACTGACCGGGGCGACCACGGGCTCGCCCCGGCGGGTCAGCCGGGCCACCCGGGTCCAGGTGGCGACCGCCTTGCACACGGAACCCAGGCACAGGCCCCAGGCGGCGCCCATCACTCCGCCGAGGAGATAGCCGCCGGCGAGGAAGGCGACCGCGGCAAGGGAGAAGACCACCTGGATGGAGAGTGTGGTGCGCGGATCGAGGAGTCTGAGCGCCAGCAGTCCGCAGGTGCCGACGGCCATGGCGGCGTACTGACTGCCGGTCGCCGGGAGCAGAGCCGCCGCCGTCGGCCAGGTGTCGCCGAGCAGATGCCGGCCGGCCGAGCCGGGCAGCAGGGCGAGGACGGTGGCCCAGCCGGCTGCGGTCAGTGCCAGGACGCCGGCCAGCGCGGCGGTGGCCCGGACCCTGAGCCGTTCGGTGGCGAGCCGTCCGATGAGCGGGGGGCCGAAACCGGTGGCCGAGGTGAAAAGTACGTTGAGCGGGCCGAAGAGAGTGGTGGCACCGCGCAGGGCGCCGACGACCAGGGGGTTGCCGACCGCGCCGAGCCCGAGCACGGAGAGCTGGCTGGTCGCATTGCCCACGCCGAACTCGACGACGAACCGGCGCCCGAGATGCCCCTTCCTGAGCAACGGTTTCAGCAGCACCGGGGTGCCGGCCGTCCTGCGGTGCAGCACGGCCGCGGAGAGCACGAGCGCGGGCAGGGCGGAGAGGCCCCAGACGATGACCAGCCGCGCCGCCGGTGTGCCGTGCGGCTGTACGGACAGCGCGCCGAGGACACAGACCAGTCGGAGCGTGTCGGCGGCAAGCGCCAGATGCTGCGCCTGCAGGGTGGCGAAGGCGTAGCGGGCGGTGTCCTGCGCGAGGACGGCCGGCAGCACGATTCCGAGCATGGTCAGGGCGCGCGCCGTCTCCCCCGGCAGCATCGCGCAGACGGCGGCGAGCAGGCCGCCGATGACGGCCGAGACGAGCAGGGTGAACCCGAGCGCGGACCGGCAGGCGCCGCGTGTCTCGTCACTCGCCCCGCGGCGCAGCACCAGTGGCTGGCCGGTGTAGGCGCCGGACACCCCGAGGAGCACGGTGAAGACGAGGTAGACGGCGGAGAAGCGGGCGAAGTCGGCGACGGTGGAGAGCCGGGCGGCCACCACCAGCACCAGGATGTTGGTGAGCGCGGCCACCCCCTGGTCCGCGACCGAGCAGACGACCGCGGTGCGTGCCCTCATCTGTGTCCCGCGGTGCTGTTGTGATCGCTGCCGCCGCGCCCGTCGCCACTGTCCAGCGTGCGCAGACCGAGTGTCTCGGTGGGGTCGCCGGTGTGCCCGGAGGCGTCCGCCCGGTCGGGGCCCTTCGTGTCACCGCCGTCGCGGCCGTCGTGGCCGCGCGGGGCTGTCTGCCTGCCGCGGCCGCGGCGTTTGGCCGCCTTCCGGCGGGCCCTGCGCTCCAGGCGTCCGTAGCCGGGGTGGAGCAGGGTGCCGAGCACGGAGCCGCCTGCCGCACCGATGATCTCGCGGATCCGCTCCAGGTCGCTGCGGTGCACCTCGCGCGGGTCGCAGACCACCACGACGCCCTCGACACGGTCGATGAGCGCGACGGCGTCGGCGTACGAGAGCACGGGTGGGGCCAGCACGATGACGACGGCCCCGGGCCGGCCGCCCTCGGCCAGGATGCGGCCGACGGGCGCGGAGGTCAGGGCGCGCGGCACGTTGTCCGTTCGACGGCCGGCGATCAGGGTGAACGCCCCCGATCCGGGTACGTCCACGTTGGTGCGGCTGTCCGAGGGCCAGGTGCGCTCGTCGCGTTCGGCGGCCCAGCTGGGCCGGCCGCCACGGCCCGCCGCGCCGAGTTCCGCGGCCAGGGACGGGGCCCTCAGATCGGCTTCGACCAGCAGGACGTCGCGGCCCATCTCGGCGAAGGCGGCCGCGAGGTTGGCAGCGGCGGCGGTCGCCATGGCGTTGTCCCCGCGGGGCGCCGTGACCAGAAGCCGGCGGCGTTCGGTGAACGAGGGGTCGTACGCGAGCCGGAAGGCCACCGCCCTGTACTCCTCGGCCAGTCTGCTGCCGCCGCGCCCGATGGCGAGCAGGGTTCCGGCCGCGGCTCGTTCCCTGGGCAGGGTGCCGAGCAGCGGGGCGCCGAGCGAGCGGACGAGTTCCCTGGTGGAGCGGACTGCGGGGTCGAAGACGAGCCGGACCCAGGACAGCAGCAGGCCGAGCGCCAGGCCGACCACGCCGCCGAGTCCGAGGAGCAGGGGCAGCCCGGCACCGCTGGGCGTCTCGGGTACGACAGGCTTCTTGTTCAGATAGCCCGGTGTCGTGTCGAGTGCCCGCAACTCCGATATCTTCTGGCTCAGTTCGGAGATGGAGACGATGAGGTTGGCCCGTGCGCTGGTGACGTCGTTGCCGACGGTGCCGGTCTCCTGCTCGGCCAGCCGGTCGCGTTGTTCGGTGAGCGGCTTCAGCTGGGCGCGGTAGCCGTCGACCATGTTGTCGATGCTGTTCTCGGTGCGTTCCCGGCGTATTTCCAGATAGGCCTCGGCCAGTGCCTGGGCGCGGGCCTTGGCCTGTTCGGGCGTGCGGCCGGTGTAGGAGAACCTGAGGACCAGCGTGTTGGGCGGGTTGGTGACCTGGAGTCCGGAGAGCAGGGTCCCCACCTCCACCGCGTCGCCGGTTTTCACGAGCGAGCCGACGGCCACGGTGCCCACGGCGTCACTGACCGCGGTCTGGCGCTCGGAGCCGATGTTGATGCCCTTGTCGGCCGAGGCGCCCGCGGCGAAGGGGTCCGAGGTCGCGGAGCGTACGGACACCTCACCGGTGGAGGTGTAGGTGTCCTCGCCGCTCAGGGCCAGCCAGCCGGCGCCGAGCAGTCCGACGACGACGCCGCACGCGAGCAGGGCGCGGTAGCGCAGGAGCTGGCGGAACTGGTCCCGCAGCAGCGCGGGTTCGTCCTGGTCCTCCAGGGCGCGGATCGGGT
>NZ_JBEOVJ010000105.1:0-26310 GCF_040295435.1 Streptomyces sp. NPDC002809 | reverse complement strand
CCCATCATCTCGCACGGCAATGAGGGCCAGTCTGCGGCTACTTGCTCTGCACGTTCATCCGTACCTGCCTCTGCACATACGCGAGTACGCCGACACTCGTTGCGAAACAGCTCGGAGCCGACCCGGACTGCATCGACGTGGAAGGCCAGGTGGTCCACGTCGTGCCACAGCCACATCGCACCGACGTGCAGACCACTGCCGGCAATCCGCGACGGCGTGAACTCCACAACCCCGAGCCACCACCCGTGATCATCAATCCATAGCCGCGACCGCCCGCGACGGGCCAGGCCGAGCGGCTTCAAGGACTCCCACGCCGCCGAGGTGATGATCCGGAGCACCGGACTGCGATCTGCCATGACGGCATTATCAGCTGTCCCACCGACACGCCATCGGTGGTGGCACATCACTCGCTCAGGGTTGTTCAACAACACTGAGTGTCACTGCTCCACAGAAGTTGGACCAGAACCGGTTCTCGTGAGTAGAGCCGCACCCTCGTGACCGACGAGCATGTCGCGGCCGATGTCACCAGCGACCCGCTTTGGCGGCCGACGGTGGTGGCCCGGGTCGAGCAGGAGGACCAGGGCCGTGTCGTTGATGGAACTGATCCGCGACGACCATGCCGATGCGAATGTGACGCCGGGACCACTGCGCGGGCCGGACGTCGCCGCCCGGGCGATCATCCGGGCCACGGCCGACAGCGGTCCATGCCCGCCCATTCTTGTGCGGCGTGAACCCGAAAACAGCTGGCACCGCCCCAGGTCAGGGAAGTTATTGTTCGAGGGGGATGATGCCCAAGGGAATGAAGCTGGGCCTGGAGGCCGCGCACCTGCTCGCCGCTGCCGACTGCTGTGAAATCGAGCCCGGATTGACCGATGTCGAGTTTCGCCGTATCGAGGAGGATTACGGCGTCGAGTTCGCCAACGACCATCGGGCATTCCTGGCTGCGGGGGTTCCGGTGAGGCAGGCGCCTGAAGAGGGGGACACGTGGGAGAACCCGTGGCCCGACTGGTGGCATGGGGATCCGGCGGAGCTTCGGGATCACCTTGAGTGGCCGGACGAAGGCGTCCTTGGAGCAGTTCAGCATGGCTTCTGGCATCCGACATGGGGGCAGCGGCCTGAGGATGCGGACGAAGCGCGCCGAGAAGCTACGGTGATGCTGGACCAGGTACCGAAGCTCGTGCCCGTATACGCGCACCGCTTTCTTCCTGCAGGTCACGGCTCCTACGGACACCCAGTCATGTCTATTTGGGGCGCCGACATCATCTACTACGGCGCTGACTTGGCCGACTACATCAACCACGAATTCGACGACTTCAGTGCGCACACCCCTGACGGGTGGGACCCCAGGGCAACTGTGGCCTTCTGGCAGGACTTCCTTGAGTAGCCTCTCCGGATCGGGAGAGGCTACTCAGACAGCCCCGCCATCGTGGCCTGGTGGTCACTCGCATGCCAAGGCCCGTAGGGAAACTCAACGACTCTGATCATTCGCAGGTGGCCAGGCATGTTGGTCGCCACCGGCCGTTTGCCGTCCGGTCGGGATCAGAGCGGGCCCAGCACCTCACTGGGTTCGGCTGCCAGCTCAAGGGTTTCGAGCACAGTGAGCAACTGCCGCTCCTCGTAGCGGAAATGGCTCTCCATGATCGCGGCGATACCATCGAGGTGACCATCAAGCTCCTCGGGCGGCGCGGCCCGGTCGACCGCGGCACGAAGACCGCCGAGCAGGTGGGCGATCATCGAGTGATCCTGCTCAAGCGAGCGCAGTACCGGGCGCAGTTCGGGGTGCGCAGCAGCGATGGCCGGGAACAGGGAACGGTCTTCGCCCCTGTGGTGGCTGTCGAGAGCCGTGCAGAAGCCATGGCAATACAGCAGCAGTTCCCGGGTCGCCGCCTCACCGGGAGTGCCGTCGGAAAGGGAGGCACGAGTTACGGACAACGCGTCCCGTAGTCGGCGGTGCACCTGACGGAGTTCTTGGCTCCAGGCGACGAGCCTGGTCGTCTCGCGCTCAGGCACGCGAGAGTGAAGGGTACAACGAGTACATCGTCGGCCTACTTCGGTCCGGCGCCTCCATGCCTGACACGGTCTGCCACCGGCACGCGACGCTTTCCACACACTACCGCGCCTGACGACGCGGCGCGGTGATTCGGAAAAGGGTCACCTGCTCCGCGCTCGCGGGCCATTTTGCCGTCGGTCGAGTCGAAGCGGTCGCCCTGCTCGGTAACGGCGGACACCGACCCGTCGAGGGTTCGCGAAGTCACCATCGTGATAGGTGTGTTCAGGTCGGCCTGATGCTTCCCGGGGCGGCGCGCGAGTCCGCTCGCTGGGACGTTGTCGTCGGCGGGAAGGAGTGGGTAGTCGGGCTGTACGGGGGCGGACGGCACCGCCGCGCTTTCCAGCTCAACGAGGTTCTCGTTTGCCGCGGTTGGGATCGAAGCGGTCCGACCAGGTGACAGGCTCGCGAAGCGCCCATCCACCTGGCAATACTCCGCGTACACGCATCGCCCGGCGGCATGTTCCGTTCCGGCGCAGTGGTGCCCGAACACGGTCCGCCCCAGCACCAAGCTTTGTGTCGTTGACAATTGCCGAGGGGTGGCTACGGGGAGGGGGCTCGTGGGACAGCGTGACGAACTGCTTGCGGCGGTGCGAGCGCGGCGGGATCGCGTTGCTGCCGCCGCGGAAGCCACCGGGGTGCTTGATACAACTGCGCTCGTAGAGGCGCAGAACCTGGCACGATACGGCGCTGGCGGCGACATCTGTCTGAATGCTGCGCATGCCCTCGGCTGGTTTCACCATTACCGTGCGCTGCTTCTCTCTCCCCCCGGCGGAAGCCGAGGAGGGCCAGACAGCGGCCAACTCGTTCGCACCTGCCCCAACGCCCGAGTCCAGGCATCCATCCTCACCATCCACCTCGCCCCGGTGATAGCCGGCGGCACCCGCACCCACATCACGTCCGAGAGCCATCTCTGGCACGTGCTCGCCGACCGGCTCGGCAGCGAATGGCGCGACCACCAGCAGGTGGTGCTCGCCGCTGGTGGAGAGGAACCGAGGGAGAGCTCCGCAGCCGCCATCGAGTTGAGTGAGGGGCTCTCGGAGCTCGCCGAGGTTATCGTCGAGTGTGGGATCGGGGCTGCCGGTCCACGGCCCGTCGAGGCCGGCTCGGCACCGCGTGACGCGGACGGTGAAGGCAGCCGGCGGTCGCGGGCGTTCTCCTCGGCTGTGACGTCTTCCCCTGTGATGTGCCGGGCACGAGGACTGAGCCCGATTCGTTCCTGAAGCCGAGTCGGCGCAGATCTGGTTCGTTCGGCTGCCTCTTGGGGGTCGGCGCCGGCGATTGTGGCGATCCGGGCGGCAAGGCGATGGGCGTCCTGTCGTGCTGCGATGCGCTCGAATCGAGTCCAATCCCACCCCATGGATCCAAGACGGTCTCCCACGGCCCGCGCGCGCCGCTTGGTCCTTGGTCGGAGGCCAGGCAACGTGCGTAAGTGTCACCAGGGGGCGGTCATGGGAGGGTTGCGCCGCCTCGGCCGGTCGCGGTGGCGCTTTGGACACAGTCGCGGAGCAGGGTGCGGCGCCGGTCGTGTACTTCGTCGGGTTCTTGGCTGCTGGCTGCGTATACGTTGCTGACCGGTGACCAGGCCATGGACATGGCGATGACCATGGCCATGATGTCGAACGGGTCACCTGCGCGGACCCGCCCAGCGGCCTGGGCCTCGGCGATGGCCGTGAGCTTGCGGTCGTCGTAGTGCTGGTGGGTCTCGACGAGGTGCCCGGCAGGCCGGCGCTCCAGTCGTGTCCAGGTCGCCAGCCGGATGAGGTCGGGGCGGCGCAGGTATTCGTCATAGAGGCGAACGGCCCACTCCGCGAGATCGTCGGCGTCGATGGGCACGACGTTGGTGATGCGTTCCAGCGAGCTGAGGAAGATCGCGTCGAAGAGTCGCTCCTTGTCGCCGAAGTAGGCGTAGAGCTGCGCCTTGTTGGTGCGCGCTGCCGTCACGATGCGTTCGATGCGCGCCCCGGCGATGCCGTGCTGGGCGAACTCTTCGGTGGCAGCGTCGAGGATGCGCTGGTAAGTCGCGGCGCCTCGCGAGGTCTGGGGCTGGTCCGGCATGTCCGCCATACTACCAAACAGAACAGTTGGTTTGCCTTGGGGAGCGGTCGCGTTTACGCTGCAACAGACAGAACAGTCTGTTTAAGGAGTCACTTGTGCGAACGACCATCGGATGGCAGGCGGCCGGCCCGACGGGGCTGCGGCGTACGTCGCTGAAGCGCCGTGACCTGCGCCCGGACGACATCGCGGTGCAGGTCGACTACTGCGGCGTATGCCACACCGACCTGCACGCTCTGCACGCCTACGACCAGCACGCGAAAGCGCCCCTGGTGCCGGGCCACGAATTCACCGGCGTGGTGACCGGGACCGGCCCCGAGGTGACCACCTTCTCGGTCGGCGACCACGTCGCGGTGGGCAACATCGTCGACTCCTGCGGCGTGTGCGCCATGTGTGAAGCCGGGCAGGAGAACTTCTGCCACTCCTTCCCGACTCTGACCTACGGCGGCACCGACCGGAAGGACGGGTCGACCACCCTGGGCGGCTACTCGCGCGAGTACGTCGTGCGCGACTCCTTCGCCTACCCGCTCCCCTCCGGCCTCGCCCCGGCAGCAGCCGCCCCGCTGATGTGCGCCGGCGTCACGGTCTGGGAACCCCTGCGCTCCCTCGGAGTGGGCCCCGGCAGTCACGTCGCCGTGGCCGGCCTCGGCGGCCTGGGTCACCTCGCAGTCAAGATGGCCGTGGCACTCGGCGCCACCACGACCGTCATCAGCCGAACCCAGGACAAGCGCGACGACGCCCGCAAGCTCGGCGCTCACGACTTCATCGCCTCCACCGACACCCAGCAGATGGCCACTGCGCGCGACACCTTCGACGTCGTCATCGACACCATCTCCGCCCCTCACGACCTCGCCCCGTATCTGAAGCTGGTGGCGATGGACGGCACCCTCAGCCTCCTCGGGTACCTGGGCCCGGTCACCATCGAGGCCACGGACCTGCTCATCGGCCGCAAGAAGCTCAGCTCCGCGGGCAGCGGAGGCCGCCTGGCGACGGCCGAGATGCTCCAATTCTGCGCCGACAACAGCATCGCCGCCGACATCGAAGTACTTCCGTCGTCACAGGTGGACGCGGCACTCGACCGCCTCCGGCGAAACGATGTCCGCTACCGTTTCGTGCTCGACATGTCCGACCTGGACTGAAGAGACGGCGGGCCGGGCCGTGCGGGCAGGGCGGGGGCAGGGTCTGCCGCCCACTCGGACGGCAGGACATCCGGCCACCTGACTTGCTAGCAGGGGCAGTGCATCAGGACGCTGAACACGAGGCCGTCACCGAGGGCGTGCCTGCCGAACCCGACGTACTCGCGACGAAGCCGAAGGTGGTGCTCGCCCCCGGCGTCAGCGTGCCGTTCCACCCGGCGTCGCGCACTGTCGTTCCGGTCAATGCGCCGTTCCAGACCTGGGTGAGCTGGCTGCCCTCCGGGAGCGCGAGGGTTACCGCCCAGGAAGAGATCGAGGCCGTGGGCGAGGTGTTGGTGACCGTCACCTCACCCTGGTAGCCGCCCTGCCACGCCGACACCGGCCGGAAGTTCGCCGAGCAGCCACCGTTCCCGGGTTCCTCCGGCTCCCCGGGGTCCCCCCGGGTGAGCAGGGCCGACAGTTCCGGGTACCAACGGGCGGCCATCTTGGCGTCGCCGGAGGCATTGGGGTGGACGCCGTCGTAGGTGTCGGAGGCCGTGTCGAAGCCCGTCCACTGGTCGACGACGGATACCGGCGACTGGGTGGTGGTGATTCCCTGGGCCCAGGCCGGAATGCGCTGGTTGAAGGAGACAGTACGAGCGGCACACTCGGCGCAGCTGCTCGGATTGATCGGGATGAGCTGGGCTACCAGCACCTTCATCGAAGGGTTGGCGGCCCGCATCTGGCCGACCAGCTTGGTGTATGCGGCAAGGATGGTGTCTGGCGCGATGCTGCTCCAGACGTCGTTGGTGCCGAAGTGCATGACAACGATGTCCGGCGCGGTCGCCGCCAGCCACCCGGGCAGCAGGTTCTGGTCGGCGGTGGTGGTGGCCAGGAAGCCGCCGTGGCCTTCGTTGTCGGCGTCGTGCGTGAGGGCGCAGCTCTGGGCGTTCAGTGTGCCGACGAAGTCGATGTCGGTGTAACCGGCGTTCTGCAGTTGGTCCCAGAGGAGGGAGCGCCAGCAGCCGGGGGAGCCGGTGATGGAGTCGCCTAGCGGCATGATTCGTACCGGGGCCGCGGCGGTGGCGGCGGCGGGCGGGGCGCCGGCCAGGCCGAAACCGGCGGCTAAGGCGAACAGGGTTGCCAAGAAGGCGGCGAGGAGGGGGTGGCGTCTGCTGCGCACGGGTGTCCTTCCCGAAGGGGGCGGAAGCGGGAGCGCGGTGCGCGAGCGTGGGAGCGCTCCCAATCTGCGAGTGTTCATCAAGTCATGATTGGCGCTGACACGTCAATATCCCGGACGGGGTCGGGTGGCGAGGCGCCTTTGGCGCGCGCTCGGGGGTGGCAGCACTGGGTTTGCCACGTGCGGCAACGGCTTGCTCAGCCGTCGTACCTGCGCTGGACTTCGGCAGCCTTTTGCCGGGCGACGAGCCGTCCCCGCTCCCCGACGGTAGTCTTCAGCGCCGCGTCGGCCTTCTGTCATCGCTCCGCCGCTGCCAGGCGTTGACTCTGCTTCCTGTTCGTACTGGGCGCGGATGCTGCCCGGGTCGGCCAGCGCACCGCTGTCCCGCAGCTTCTTGAATGCCGTCAGAGCAGACCGGGCCGCTCTGTGTCGGGACGTGGTTGCCGAAGCATTTTCATCAAGGCCGGCCAAGTCCTCGATCCACAGGCCGGGAAGTACTTCCAGGGCAAGAACTCGTGCCTCGTCTACTTCTCCGCAGAGGCACTCGGAGGCGATCGCGATCTGCCGCAGCGACATGACGGTCCGGTAGAAGTTGTTCAGCCCGATACGTGTGGCCTCGCGCGATGCGGTGGGCGGACCCATCGGGTCCTGGGCGAAGCCTCCGGCCGTCATTTCCCCTGCCTTCGTGCTCGTCACCGGCAGCTGGGGAGAGCATGATGCCGGGCAGCAACTACGCCTCAGAGAAACGGAATGCCGGCGGAATTGGTGGGCTGGTGGCCGGCCTTTCGGCGTCGCACGCATCGAGGATGACCCGAAGCCGCACGTGCTATTCGGCCATGTCGGATGGCTTTGTGCCATTCCTCCGCAACCCGCCTCCAACATCAGCGAGGACCGACTACACAAGAATGCTGGGGTGGACTTTGCCGCCCTGCATGGTGATGGCCGGGGAGGTCTGAACACAGAGTGCTGACCATCAACGTGGCCGTGCTGCTCGCTGTCGTCGTCGTCATCCGCTTGCGTCGGCGTACGCATTCCCGCAGTCGGCTCGATGAGAAGTTCACCGTCGTCATCGTCCTGGCGCTCGGGGTGCTCATCGCACCGACCTCGCTCGGCCACGGAATCATGGACTTCCTAGGTCAACTCGCGAGCGGCGTCACTCAGGCGGGCCGATGAGTCCCCGCGCACGCAAAGGCCGCGCGACAGTCGGCAGGCGCCGCCCACCGGTACGGCGCCGGACCCGCAGACCCAGCAAGCGGCGCCGGAGGGATGACCGTCTGATCGGATTCCTCGTAGCCGCAGTCCTGTCCGTCGCCCTGGCCGTGGCCGTCGTCCACTGGCTGCTGGTCCACTGGTGGGCTCTGATTGTCCTCGGTGTGCTCGCGGTACTGGCCGGCGGTGGCTGGCTCTACCAGAAGCAACAGCAGGCACGGTGGGAAGCGGTCCGCACGCAGGGCCTGCGCTACGCGCTGCCTCAGCTGGACGCCCTGCACCACACCCGGTTCGAGGACGCGGTGCGAGACCTGATGCGCCGCGACGGCTGCCGGAACGCGGTCCGTGTCGGGGGCGGCGGAGACCTGGGCGCGGACGTGAAGGCCACCGACCCCTACGGGCGACACTGGGTGATCCAGTGCAAACACAGGCGCAACGGCCTTGCCGGGTCCGCCGTCGGCACACCCGACCTCCAGGTACTCAACGGCACGGCCCGCCAGGTCCACGGCGCCGACATAGCGGTGATCGTGACGAACGGCAGGGTGACCGCGCCGGCGGTGGCCTTCGCGAAACAGCAACGCCTCCATGTGATCGACCGCCACACCCTCGGAGCGTGGGCGTCCGGCTCACGCCCCTTGTGGGAACTGCTGCGGGCCGTCCCGCCGCCACGCAAACCGACCGCTCTCTCCTGATGTCGCAGCGGCTGTCGCCGACGTCAACACGGGCGAACGGGCGACGCTGCGCCAGTCAGTGCGGTGATCCCGGCCCGGTGGCCGTCACCGCAGCGTGACCGGCGCATCGGGTCTCGGTCTTGTGGCCGTGGGCCATCTTCTTCAGCCGGTGGCGTTCGCTGGTGGTCAGTTCCACCGGCACGGCAAGTGCGTAGGGGGATGGCGAACAGACGAACTGTCGTCAAAAGGTGTCGTGGAACGTTCTGTCGGCTGTCCACCGGATGCTGCCGGGGCCGTCTTCCGGCCTGGAGCAGCATCCGGTGACCCCGGTCCTCGTGTGGAGGCTGTGAGGCATCGGCGAAGGTGCCCTTTAGTGCCGATGCCAGTTGTTCGGGGAGCTGTTGTCCGCTTGCTCCATCCGGGTTTTGCTGGTGGCGGGGGACCGGGCCCGCCCTGAGGGCTGTCCCGTAATTGCTGGCGGGCGCGCGACGACAGCTACGGCACCTCGCCGCGTTGTCGGAGCGTCCGAATACATCCAGTATGCGGACGCTCCTCCGCCTTGCGATGCACCGCATCCGACGCCGCGCGCTGATCCACCACGGATCACGGGACAGTCCTTAGCCGAGTACACGTCCGGTGCGGCCGTCGTCAGAGGGAGGCGTTGCCGAGGAAGTCGAGGAGAAGCGCGGCCCATTCCTCGGGGCGTTCGACGAAAGGCAGGTGCCCCGTGGAGAGCTCGGCGTACTTGGCGCCCGGGATCGTGTCGGCGAGTTGCCGGTGGTGATAGGGCGTGACCAGTTGGTCGAGCGTGGTGGAGATGACCAGGGTTGGCACCGTGACGGCAGCCAGGTCTTCGCGGATGTCAACGTGATCGATGAGCAGGTCCAAATGTTCGATCGTGCCGGACGGGATCGTGGTCGTGGTGGCCTTCAGAGCGGTATCGAGGTCGTCCTGACCGATGGCGTCCAAAGCGGGGGCGCTCAACCCGATCAGCGATATGAACGCGGCCAGGCGTTCGAGATCCCCCGAGCGCAGCAGGTCGCGCCAGAGCCGGGCGGCCAGCAGGAACCGCGGATTGGGGTGGGCGAAGCCGGCGGTCAGGACGAGGCCGGTGACGCGGTCGGGGTGGCGGGTGGCGGCACGGACGGCGATGGGGCTGCCGAGCGAGTATCCGGCGATGGCGAAGGTGTCCACGTTCTCCTCGACGGCGGTGGCGACCAGGGCGTCGGCCAGGGCGTCCAGAGCGAGAGGGGCTTCGGCGCGAGGAGTGCGGCCGGTGCCTGGGTAGTCCGGTCCCACGACGGTGTGGTGGGCGGCGAGGCTCGCCAGGATGGGGCCGAAGTTGGCGTCGATGCCGCCGCCGGCGCCGTGTGCGAGCAGCAGGCCCGGGCCGGTGCCACGCACGATGCGGCCAAGAGGGGGCGAGGGCTGACCAGTTGAGGACATGTGGATGTCATTCCTTCGGGTTCTCAGGGGGTTGCTGCACGGAGCAGAACGTCGGGATGGGAGGCTGAACGCGTCGTCGCCGGGCAGCGACGGCGGCGAGGCCGATGGCGGCGATCGCCACCATCGCGCCGATCCATGGCAGGTGGTCGAGCGAGAAGCCGACGATGACGGCTTGACCGCAGAGGGTGGAACCGGCTGCGACCCCGAGCCTGAACGCGGAGGCGCTGATCGCCGTGACAAAGGTGGGCGCCTCGGGGCAGACGCCTGTGCGCGGCCTTGCAGCAGCGGGATCAGGGGGCCGGCGATGGCACCGAGGACGAGTACGGTGGCGGCGGCCGCCCAACTGCTCTGGCTGGTGAGCCTGAAGGCGGTCAGCGCGGCGCCGAGTGCGCCCAACAGCGCGCACAACGCTGCCCACGGGGCGCGTTCGACCAGGCGGCCGCCGAGGATGTTGCCGATGACGGAGCCCAGGCCGAAAAGCGCCGAACATCACCCACTCCGAGCTACCCACCACGAACACGCAGGCGGTCAGCAGAGGCAGTTCCGCCCGACGCCGCACCGGCGCGGGAGGGGCGTTGCCCATTGAGACCGCACTGTTCGTCTTCATGCCGCTGACGCTAAAGTCTCACATCAATGTGAGAGTCAACGCGGTGAGGTGCAGGTCACATGCGCATTGGAGAGATGGTCCGGCGAACCGGCGTCAGCGAACGGCTGTTGCGCTACTACGAGGAACAGGGCCTGCTCCACCCGACCCGGCTCGCCAGCGGCTACCGCGTCTACAGCGAGGTCGACATCGACACGGTGAGGCGCATCCGCAGCCTGCTGGCCGCCGGCCTGTCCACGACGATCATCGCCAGGATCCTGCCCTGCGTCTGCATCGACGGCCTGACCCTCACCCCTGTGTGCTCTGACACCGTCACCGAGCTGCAGCGAGAGCGCGAACGCATCACGCGCGCCATCGTCGATCTGCAGGCTTCGCGGAGCATGCTCGACACCGTCATCGCCGCAGCCCCGGCCACCTGATCAGCACCGTGGGAAACGGTCTGCCTGTGCACTGGAGACCATCATCGCGGTGCTTCCCGTAGGTTCTGAACCCACACACGCTCCTTCGGCGTCAACCGCCGAAGGACTTACGACACAGACCACGCGGACGGCGGGGGACTGTCTCGAGATGCTCACGGAGCTGACCGCTGCTCCCTCCTTCGGTCCGTTGCTGCGCGACGACGTCATTCAGACCGCCCTACGGCGGCAGGCTCCTGCGCTACTGCCCCGGTAGTGGTGCCCAAGCGCCGCGATGGCTGGTCACTGCCTCCGGTGTGCCCCGGAACCCGATGGGCTGCGCGGACAGGACACGACGCTGGAACGACTCCGCGTCGACCGGCAGCTCGCAGAGGCCTCACCCACGGGGCTCGACCCGCTTCACCTCGCCGATGTGTTCGGGCTCGACGAGAAGATCGCGATGTACTCCGGAGCCTCCGCACGGGCACTGCTGGAACAGGCCGCTGAACAAACCTGTGACAGCCGGGAGTGGCCTTCTGCGATTCTGCTTGCCATGTCCGCACGAAATCGAAGACTGCCCCGCCACCGTGCGTGGCCTCTGACCACCACCGACATCAACGAGTGTCTCGGCTCTTACATGAGCCGTGTCACGGACCTGCAGTTCCTTACGGGGCATGACAGCGGGTCCATCGTCCTTGGAGCGGCATGGGTCGCTCCTCACCCCTTCAACTACGGCCGCGGCATCCACCCGGACATGGTCGGCTTCCGCGTGGACGTCCACCCGGTCGATGCCACTGATCGAGCTGCCACCCGGACCGTTCTACGAGCGCATGCCCTCCCGCAACTCCACGATTGGATCACCCAGGCGATCGCTGCTGACGAGACCTGGCAATTGACTGACCACCAGCACTACTGGCGGCTCGCCGATGGCCACCTCACGCACCGCGACGAAGCGTGAAACCGAGACCGGACGCCACGCACACCCCCACATCAGCGAGGTCACACGCGGGTCCACAACGAACCCAAAGGTCCGCACCCGGAAATCAGGACCTCCACTCGCGAGTTCCCATCAGAGGTGGCCGTCCAGGAACTTCCGTATTTCGGTGATGGTCACAGGCCCCGTGCCGTGCGCCACCGCCTCTCCCTCCTTCAGCAGGACGTAGGACGGGGCTCCGGTGATCCCGTATCGCTCGGTTGCGGCCGGACAACGCGTGATGTCGGCCCGGACGGCCGTCAAGCGGCCCGCGTAGTCGTCGGCGATGCCACCCATGACGAGGTCCATCTCCCGGCAGGGCTCGACTGCCTTGGGCCATGTCCCGGTGAAGTATGCGAGGACCGGAACTCCGCTCATCCCGAGGATGAAATTGAACTCCGCATCTTCACGGGGTCGGTGAACCCGCTTTGCCATGGAATCTCCTGACCTCATGTTCCGTCGTTCCATCCCATCATCTCTTGCGTGGTGTGCCAGGCCGGCCCGGTCGGTCGGCCGGTGGAATTGCCGGAAGTAGGCACGGGGCCATTGCGGACCCACAGAGGTCCTCCGGTGCGAGCCGCCCGGCCCCCGCCCTCTGGTGCCCCGGCCTGGTCGCTCTGCCGGCCATCCAGCTGAAACCCGCCGCTCGTCCGTGGGTGAGCTCGTGCCAGGACAGTGCTCTCCGCGACGACATGAACGCCGTTTTCCATGGAACAGCGGCCCAGGCCGCCGACCAGATACTCGATGAGCGCGTCGATGAGCGGGGCGGTGCGCATCGTCCACCGGATGCAGTCGAACCGTATCTGCCACCGCGCTTCTCAGAGGCAGCGTCCCCGACGGGCTTTCCGAGGCATTGACTGGTCCTCGCATCAACGTCTGGTCGTAGTTGCCTCATCCCGCTCTTCCCCAGGCCGCATGAGTCAGCTGATGGCGCCGGGAACCAGACACGATTCCTGGACTGCTCGCGGACGCGGTCGTGGACGGTCGAAGTACGCGTCAGCTGACCCGAAGACCGACCGCCAGCGTCAGTTCAAGGACCCGGTGTGGCGATGCGAGATCCGGAAACAGCTCCCGCAGCTGTGACATCCGGTACCGGACTGTCTGGGGATGGACGAACAACGCCGCTGCCACCTCTTCCCGCCTGCCCTGGTGCAGCAGCCACGCCCGCAACGTCTCCTCCATCCGCCGTGCGGTCGCGACCGGCAAGGTCCGCAGCGGTGCGAGGGCTCGGGTGCGGAGGTCTGCGAACGCGTCCGCGTCGGCGCTCAGCACCAGCTCGGGCAGGTGGTCCTCGGTGTCGCGAATATCGGAGGAGAGGGAGCGCGCGCGTATGGCTCGTGCGTACGAGGCGGATGCACGAATCCATGGCCGGGCAGGGCCGGCCACGGCGGTGCGGTCGGTCAGCTGCCGCAAGAGATGTGATCGGTTGGCATCGGGGACGAGCAGCACACCGGTGGCGTCCGGCAGATCGTCGAGGACGAGGGTGCTCGGGTCGAGCGCGCGGTAGGCAGGCCGGGCCTGGGCGGCGGGCAGCAGGACCGCGGTCAGCGAAACAGGAGGCTGCCACCCGGCCCGTTGAGCAGAGGCCAGCAGTACATCCGGGCTCGCGCCTGCGAGGAGGTCGCGGGCCAGGTGTTCCAGGTGGCGCTCGTGGGCCCTGCCCCGGGCGGCCAGTTCGTCGGCGTGGCCCGCGGCGCTCGCGGCGGAGAGCTCGTCGATGTAGGCGAAGGTCAGCTCGGCGAACTTGGCGACCTCGGCGGCGGGCAGACCTGCGGGTACGGCACCCGCTGCCAGGCATCGCCAGGCCACGCGGGCGCCGACGCGGTAGGCGCTGAGCAGGGCGTCCATCGAACGGCCGTCGCGCACCTCGCCGCGGCCCAGTTCGTAGGCGGCGTCGCCGGCGTCGCCGCCTGTGGCGTTCCCGCTCGCGAGGTCCAGGTAGTGCCCAAGGGCGGTGCGGACGGCTCGGCGGATGGTTCCGCCCATGCGGCCCGAAAGGGCGTTGGCGTAGGGAGGGACCTCGTCGATGATCGCTTGGACGACCTCGTCGGCCGTGGTCTTCAGCGCAGCCCGGAGCGCGGTGACCGTCGTCTCGTTGAGGGCCAGTTCGCTGGCCCTTTGGATTGCATGGCTCACATTTGTTCCCTGCGAACAATTCAGTCGACCAGATTTACGTCCTGCGGTCAGGACTTTACGCCTTGAGGCGCAGCAAGCTGGAGCCATGACGAGTACAGCCCTCCGCAGCAGGGCCTGGAAACTGCTGGAGATGGTCACGACGCCGCTGCTGCCGTCGGACTACCTCGACCTGGTCAGCCCGCTGCGTGCGAGCGCTGACCTGCGTGGGCGCATCGAGGCCGTGCACCCCGAGACGGGTGACGCCGCGACTGTCGTGATCAGGCCGGGACGTGGCTGGCGCGGGCACACAGCCGGCCAGTACGTGCGGATCGGGGTCGACGTCGAGGGGGTGCGCCTGTGGCGTGCCTACTCCGTCACCTCGCCGACAAACCGCCAGGACGGCCGCGTCACGATTACCGTGAAGGCGCTCCCGGACGGCAAGGTCAGCAACCACCTGGTCCGCAGGGCGAAACCGGGCACGCTGATCCAGCTCGACCAGCCGGCCGGTGACTTCGTGCTGCCGCAGACCAAGCCCGCCAAGGTGCTTTACCTGACGGCCGGCAGCGGCATCACGCCCGTGATGGGCATGCTGCGCGACAGCGAGTTGGACGACGTCGTCATGGTCCACTGCGCGCCACAGCCGCGCGACGTGATCTTCCGGAACGAACTGCACGACCTGGTCGCGGACAAGAAGCTGCGGCTCACCGAAGTGCACACCGACACGGACGGCATGCTCGACATCGGCCGTCTCGACGAACTCGTGCCCGACTGGGCCGAGCGCGAGACCTGGGCTTGCGGGCCCGCGGGCCTGCTCGACGCCGCCGCGGAGCACTGGGCCGAGCACGGCGTACAAGAGCGCCTGCACACCGAACGCTTCCGCCCGGGCATCGTCGTCGCCGGAGACGGCGGCGAGGTCACGTTCAGCGTCACCGGCAAGACCGTCGACGCGGACGGCGCCACGCCGTTGCTGGACATCGGCGAGGAGGCCGGGGTGCTCATGCCCTCCGGGTGCCGCATGGGCATCTGCTTCGGCTGCATCACGCCGCTCAAGGCGGGCGCCGTCCGCGACCTGCGTACCGGAGAGATCACCGAGGCCGAGCCGGGCGTCCTCATCCAGACCTGTGTGTCCGCCGCGGCGGGCCCCTGCGACATCGAACGGTAGGAGCATCTTGACCGCCATCGACCCCACCGCCCACCTGACTGCCGAGCAGATCGAGGAACTCGGCCTTGAGCTGGACGCGATCCGCGACGAGGTGATCGCCAGCCGCGGTGAGAAGGACGCCGCCTACATCCGTAGGGTCATCTCGGCGCAGCGCAAGCTCGAGCTGGTCAGCAGGGGCGTGCTGCTGTTCTCGTTCTTCCCGCCCGCGTGGCTGCTCGGCACTGCCGGTCTGTCCGTGGCGAAGATCATGGACAACATGGAGATCGGCCACAACGTCCTGCATGGCCAGTGGGACTGGATGCGAGACCCGAAGATCCACTCCACCACCTGGGAGTGGGATCACGTCTCGCCGTCCGAGCAGTGGAAGCACTCGCACAACGAGCTGCACCACACGTACACCAACGTGATCGGCAAGGACAACGATCTCGGCTACGGCATCATGCGCGTCGACGAAGACCAGAAGTGGCACCCGCTCCACCTCGGCCAGCCGTTGTGGAACTTCATCAACGCCTGCTTCTTCGAGTACGGCATCGCAGCGTACGACCTGGAGCTCGGCAAGAACCTGCACAAGCGCCGCCGCAAGAGCCCGGAGTTCCGCGCGCGGGCCAAGGCCGTGGGCCGCAAGATCCGCAAGCAGGTGCTCAAGGACTACGTGATCCACCCGCTGCTGTCGGGCCCGTCGTTCCTCACCACGCTCGCCGCCACGTTCACCGCGAACCTGATCCGCAACATCTGGTCCCACTCGGTGATCATGTGCGGGCACTTCCCCGAGGGTGTGCAGGTCTTCGAGCGCCGGTCGATCGTGGGCGAGACACGCGGCCAGTGGTACCTGCGCCAGATGATGGGCTCGGCGAACATCAGTGGCAGCAGGGCCATGCACTTCATGACCGGCAATCTGTCGCACCAGATCGAGCACCACCTGTTCCCGGACCTGCCGAGCAACCGGTACGCCGAGGTCGCGGTGAAGGTGCGCGTGCTGTTCGAAAAATACGAGCTGGAGTACGTCACCGGGCCGCTGCCCAAGCAGGTGGTCTCCGCGTGGCACAAGGTCTTCCGGCTCGCGCTGCCGAACAAGAAGCCCAAGGTCAAGACGCCGGACCGCGAGCAGGAGCTCGTCGCGGCCTGATTCCCGGTACGGGTTCAGATCTTTCGGCCGTACCGGCGACACCGCCGGGTTCGGTGAGATCCGTTGCAGACGGTGGGCGGCCGCGACATCAGACTGTACGAGTTCGGATATTCATGGGCATGGGCGCCTTGTTTCGGAGTGGGTGTCCGTGGTGGTCGATGGCGGTGGGGCGGGTGCGGAGCCGTTCGGCGAGTTCGGCTCTGAGACCTGCGGGGGAGGGCTCGGGCGAGGTCGTGGAGACGAGTGCGGGCGGTGGAGCGGAGCCGGGTGGCGGGGACCGTGGTCCAGGACGTGCAGGGCGTGTTGGGTGACGTCCTGTGGGGAGTCGGCGGCTTCGGGCCTGGGCGAGGACAAGAGTGGCTGCCGCCGTCCAGCCGCCCGCGCCGTCCGGGCCGTCCGGGCCGTCCGGGCATGATGCGGCGGATGCTTAGGTGCGAGCTCGGGCCTGCTGACGGCGGCCCCTGGCGAGGTGGGCTTCGCCCTGGTGGAGGTTGAATTCGGCTTCGTCGAACCCGAACCCGAACCCGAACCCGAACCGAACCCGAACCGAACCTGCCCGGCACGGTCCCTGACAGATCGGCCTCCAGCGCCGCCAACGGTGTACGCAGGGCCCAGCTGGCTTCATCGGCGCGTTTCAGACGGGCAAGGACCGGCAGCAGGCCCAGACGTGGAGCTGCCCCGGACCAGGCCGGGCGGGGCAGGCGCCGCGTTCCGCGAGGGCGGTGTCGTAGCGGCCGGTGGTGCGGGCGGCCACGCTGTGCGTGGGCTGTGCGCGCCCCACGCCCAGGCGGCCAGACGGATGTCGCGCCGCTGCGCTCACCCCAGACCGCGGCCGCGGACAGGGGAGTAGGGGCTCCGGTCAGATCACCCAGGTGGAAGGCAAGGTTCCTCCGCGTGCCGAGGACCGGCCGACCTGCCGCTGGATATCGGTCCCGTACGAAGCGCCCTCGGCCGGCTTGGAGGACTGGGTGAGGAGCTGGCGGACCTGGCGTACTTCGTCGATCAGGATCTGCGGCGGGTGCTTGGAGTAGTTCAGCGCGCAGTGCTCGACGGCCGCTTCGATCAGGTCAGCCGTCCCGATGCTGCCGTGCGGGTCGGCGAGCAGGGTGAGGTGGAGTGATTCTCGGACAGCCGACAGACGGGCTGCGGTAGTCATTGGCTCCGCCTCTTCCCTCGAACTCCAGAGGTAAGCGGTCATTTCGGGCCGACCGTACCGGATCACCGCCCGGTCGAAGAGGGTATCCGCGTGCGGCGCGAGGCCGCGGACCGGACCGAGTTGCTCGGGCCGGGCGCCGTAGGCCCGCACAGCATCACCGCGTACTCAGGGCCCGGCCGCTCGCTCCCGTCGTGTTCCCACCGGCACAGCACCGAGCCGACAGCGCAGGCGGGAGGAGTCCCTCCGCGAGGTAGAGCCCGGCGGCCCGGCAGGCGGTCTGGGCCTGGAACCAGCCCAGGGCGAACCGCCACGCCTCCAGCGCGTTCACCTCTGCCGGCCTGTCCTGGATGGGGTCGAGGCGATGTGGGCGGTGTCGGGCTGCCTGCGCCGGCCGCGCACACGGATCTGGGCGGCTTCACACTGAATTTGAGAGCGCTTCGAACGGGTCACTGTGGCCATGGGCGTACCCCCGTAAGGATGGCGAGTCAGCCTGTCCACGCTACCGACCCGGAGCCCCGCACGGGAGGGTGCCGTATTGCGGGCGGCCCGCAATGACGGGCCACGAGCGCCTCAATGACGGCCCACCAGAGCCCGTATGAAGCTGGAATACAGGCTGCCCGCTGCCTCACCCGGGCAAGAGGCCGGCCACCTGTTTCTTCTCTGACCTGCTGCTGGAGGAAGAGATGCCGTCAACACCGAGCCCGCTCACCGCACTCACCCCGTTTCTTCAGGAGATGATCGCCCAGTCGCCGGCCTACAAGGACAGCGAAGACGTCTTCGCCTGTCGGGCGACCCCGCACGCGCTGCGTGATCTGCTGTTGGAAGATCTCACCGAGCAGCCGGCCACCGCTCAGGCCGTCTGGGAGGGCATCCCCAAGCGGCTGCTGCCGTACTGCGTGAACATGAACAGCCCGCGCTTCATGGGCTTCGGCGATACCGGCGCCGATCCCGTCTCCCTCGTCGCAGGGATCTTCGCGCCTTGGCTCAGCAGAACCTGATCAACCAGTCTTTCTGCTCTCCGTCGGGCACCATGGCGGAGATCGCCGTGATCCGGTGGCTGCGCGAGCTGATCGGCTACCCGACGATGCCGGCCTGCGAGGTGACGTCGGTGTGGGAGGCCGGAGGGGTCACGGCCTACGGCGGCACCGGAAGCCACACCACCGCGATGATGCTCGCCCGCGAGCATGCCGTTCCCGGCATCCTGAGCGACGGCGTGCTTGACCCGGAGCGCGTGGCTGTGCACAGATGCCTGCTGGGGCCTGATGGCCGCGCTCACCCCACGCCACCAGCACCTTCTCGACGGCATCGAAGCGTTTGGCTATATCGAGCAGTAGTAGTTCTGGCTCAACTACCGTGACGGTGGCCACGCTCTGCTGTAGGTTCCGCATCTCGCTGTCGAAATCCGAGTTGCGGGATCGACTGGATGCCTGATCTGACGTGGCAGGCAAACTGGCAGGTCAGGAACGTCACCCGTTCGGCCAGACCTCTTCTTCTCGACCTTCGGGCGCGATCTGCCGCAGCTTCACGCCGTGGAACATCCACACACGGAAGTAGACCTGCTCCTGGTCCATCACGAACAGCTGGACGAACGCGGGGTGCTTCCAGACGATGCGCTCGACATGTGCCACCAGGCCGGCCAGGTCGGCGTGGTTGAGCGCTCCGGCATAGACGTCGCATTCCGGGTACTTGCCGCCGCCCCAACGCGTGTCGCTGCCGGTGGTCTCGTTGAGCGAGCCGACCCAGCCGACAGCGCCGGGACCGAAGCCTCGCCGCAGGGCAGACGTCTGCAACCACTGGCTCAGTTCTTCGGCAGCCGATCGATCATCCGGCTCGACGGAGATCATGACGTTGGCGACGTGACTCATGCCAGGATTCAACACAATCGCTCGTCGCCCTGCTACTGAGTTCTCCCACGATGAAGCACGGGGAGGATTCGATACATTCGCGGACGACTCCGCACGACAAATCACGCGGACTCTGCAAAGCCACAGGTCACGACGCCACCGTTCGACACCGAAACACGGAACCCACATCTGTCACGCCAATAGGACTCGCTTGCGGAGAAGTTGGAAGCCTGCCCGTCCGAACATCTGGCGTTTGAGCATCTTGATCCGGTACGTGGCCTTCGACGATGCCGGAGCTCCACGGCAGTGTCAGGCCGGCGGTGACGGCGGCGAGGTCCCGTTCGAGGCCGTTGACGAAGGTGTGGAGGCTGGGTAGGTCGTCGGCGCGGCCCCCTTGATCCATTGCGGGAGAGATGATCCGGTCGTAGACCTCCAACCGGCGTGCGGACTCCACATCGATATCGATGTCCGGCAGCGACGCACGCCGCTCGGCGAGGAACCGCTCTTTACCGACCGGCGAGCTCACCGGGACGCGCCCGACCTGGGGCGATGCGTCGCGGTCGTGTCAGGGATGGCCTGCTTCCTTCTCGGATGTCGGGCCGCAGGCAGGCACCCTGAGCCTCGCGGCCACCCGGCGTCACGTCATGCCCGCACCGCGACGCCCCGGCTGCACACTGCGGACGGGCTACGTCATCAACTCGATGTGCGGATGCTCGGGCTCCGCCGGGCAGATGAACAGGTGCTGCCGGTAGCCACTGCCTATCTGGACACCGGTCGCGTTGTAGCCGCGGTGGCCGGGGTACGGTCCAGCACCTGGGTGGGGGTGCGGAGACCAGCTGTTCCCGGCGTCGTCCCCTTCCTCGAACGTGGCGACGGTCATCAGGACCTCCATGCCGGTGCCGCACTCGGAGCAGGGCCGCGATCTGGGGTCGGTGGAGTTCCAAGCGGGCCAGCCGCCGACCTTCCAGCCGGGTGCGTTGGACAGCACACAGTCGTAGTACGTGTCCGGGTCCATGTCTTCCTCTGCTGCCTGCGGCACACTCCACTGCTTGAGCTGCTCCCGCAGTTCTTCACTCAGCTCCAGATGGTCGGGGTACTCGGTGATCTGCTCCGGTTCGAGCACGCACGGTTCCGGCAGATAGCCGTCGAACTGCACTGCGGGCGGCTCGGGAGGCGTGTCGAGAATATTGGTGACGGCGGCTGCCGAACGCCAGAAGAGCAAGGTCCTGGGCATGATCGGATGATCGAAGGGGCACCACAGAACCTGCAGCAGGTCCTTGCCCTCCGGCGGGCTCAGATCGGGCACATCCCTTACGTACAGCTGCGCGACGGGCAGCATCGCTATGGGGCCGTCGTACGCCTGGACCGCCAGCCTCACCGGATACGTCCGAGGGGGTCGGATCCGCTCGAGAGTCTCCCGTTCCTCCGGAGTCAGGTCCCGGCCGTGCGAGGCGGCGAAGATCCGTCGTTCCAGCCGCAGATCCGCCGGGGACCGGGCTGAGTTGATGCCATTCACCACATGCGGCTCCTCGCAGTGCGGCCATGGCTCCTCGGCGGGCCACAGCAGCGGCCCGCCGATCGAGCTGTCGTGCCACGTCGGCGCCCCAGGGCGGGGGTGCAGGCGGGTCGCCGTGCGGGCCAGCGGAGCCAGTTGGGGAAAGACGGCGGCAACGTCGATCGGCCGTGGCGGAGTGACAGGAGTGACATTCATGGTCGCAATCTTGCCAATCGCCTCTGACAACGGCCCTCGTGGCCGCCCCACGAAGAGTTTCGGCACGGGCGTCACCCGGGAGAGCGCTACCGCCGGTCCGTTGCAGGCAGATGGCCCGCGAGCGGGTCCACGATCGCCGCGAGGATGTCCGTCCACGCGCGGTTCGTCGCCATGTACCACGTAGACAGGGACGACCTTGACGCGTCCATTCCGTCCGGGCCGCCGCCGGTCAGGAGATGGTCCATCACGATCTCCATCGGCAGGCCGTGGCCGAACCCATCGAAGTCGAGTATCTCGCCGATGGTGAGGTATGCAGACGGCCCTGGTGCCGCCCCACAGGGGGCACCAGGGGCCGGTCTGCGGATTACGGGAGCGCTGAAGTGCTGCTCGGGGGCGGCGAAGCGCCAAGGCGGGCTGTTCGCGCGAGGCGGGGACTTCGGGGGCGCACGACACGAGGCCGGGCACCGGCCTGCCGGTCGGCTGGGTGACGACGATGACCGTGCCGTCGTCCAGGTGGGCGGCGAGCGCCTCGTACGGACCGTCCGGCACCGCCTGCCGGTATGGCACCGTGCCCGGCGCCGCCTGAGGCCGGTGATCAGCCAGACACAAGTTCTGCCTCGGTCCGAAGCTGCAGAAGCACGCGTCGCTGCGTTCGAGGCCGAGCACGACATCGCCCTGCCGGACGCGCACCGGCAGGGCCTCACGCGCACCGGCAGGGCCTCACGCACATCGGCGGCTCAGGCGCGGCGCCGTTCTGCGGTCTCATGCCGCTGGAGCGGTGTTCCCTGCTGGTCATGAACCCGCGCGAGAAGCCGGGACACCCCGCGGCTTCGACGACGCAGAACCCGGGGTTCACGGACGCGACCTCCTCCTCCACGTCATCGAAATGGGCTGCATCGGCGTATGCCTCATCGCGGTGACCGGTCCCCTCACCGGCCGCGTCCTCATCGGCAACAGCGACGGGTTCTGGGGCCCCAACGCCTCCTCCGCCACCGACTTCCTCGACTGGTACGAACGCTGGCTCAACCACATGAGTGCCGGACGCGACAACCGGGCCCTCGAACTCCCCTCACCTCGACTTCGCGCCCACCCCGACCGGCATCGCATGGCCCCGAAATTCTGACTCTCCGTAACAGCTTCACGGAATGTGAGCCAGAATCGGTTCTGGTGAACATGGCCAGGCTTGGCAGATCCGGGCGTGATCGCGTATCGGACCTGTGGCTCGGGCTGCTCACCCAGAGGTGCCGTTCCCGGCGAGCTGGCATCGCGCTGATGTCGCACGCGTTGCACAGGACGTTCCAGCCTTTCACTAGGCTTCCTAATGTTGGCGGTAAACCCGACGAGCGCCGCCTGCTGTTCCGGCGTCCCGCATCCGGGCAGGAGCCGCTGTCACTGTGGCTGTCGGCGAACGGGGTGCCGAAGAAGTTCGAGGGCTGGAGGACACGTTCACCGCCGCCAACGAATGGATCCAGCGCGTTTGGGCGTAGGCGGGTGGGGAGGGGCTCGTGCCGTTGTGGTGCCGCCCGCACATGTGCCGGCACTCCTTCGCCCTCATACCGCAGGCCGTCCAGAGCATGGCCGACGAGAACATTGTGCTGCGCGAAGCCCTGACGAAGATCAAGGCAGATATTGCAGCGGAGGGAGAACGGGTTCACGCCCTGGTGCGCGCCGGCACCGAGCTGGCGCTGGAGTTGGAGCAGCCCGTGAAGAACTCGCAGCGGCTCAGCGGCTCAGCGGGTCACTAGGCTTCCGGGACCGAGAGGAACTGGACGAGTTTCCGAACGTTGAACCCGACAGCCGACTTGGCCAATGTGCTCCCAGGAGAAGTCAGGCGCCCTCACCGGCTCACCACCGCGCCAGTAGGAAATCGCCGAGATGCCGAGGAAAAGTCTGCCGGCAGGGCGGGACACGCAACGACGCCGAACGAGGGTCTATCGAGACGTTCCTACCATCGGCAGAATCCGTCCTCCCGCACGCGCCGAGCCTGAGGTGCCGCCGGATTTCCCGTCAGAGCTAGTGGAACCCTCCAAGCCTGGCTGGAAATCGTTGTGTCGGTCAAGATCACCGTGTTCATCCGTTCGGTCGCAGACTTGCGGGACGGGGTGGCCGAGGCGGCCGCCGCGTCCTTGTCCGTGACGACATCTGGGGCACCACACCGTGAGCGAACGCGTCATTGCGCCCAAGAGCCGGGGCTTCCTGTTCCTCGACTCCCATCCCGGCGGCTGCCGTCAACTTGTGGACGAGATGTGGCAGGCCGTCCCCGCCCCGCTCACCCCCGGGGGCGAAGGGCCGGTGGCTCTGATCATCGGCTCGTCCGCCGGATATGGCCTGGCCGCTACGATCGCGGGCCTGGCCCGTGTCGGTATCCGTGGCATCGGCGTGTGCTTCGAGAAGGCACCCGCGCGCCGCACCGGCACGGCTGGCTGGTATCGCACCGCTGCCACGGCCCGGCTCGCCCAACAGCATGGGCGGGACATGGTCTTTCTCAACGGCGACGCGTTCAGCGACATGATGAAGGAGCAGGTCGCCGACCTCATCGCCGAGCGGTTCGGGGGACGACTCGACTACCTGATCTACTCGGTGGCCGCGCCTCGCCGCACCGACCCGGACACCGGCAACACGTATGCCTCGGTCCTCAAGCCGATCGGCTCGCCGTACACCACCAAGACCCTCGTCTTCGACGAGCACGGCGCCCCGGAGGTCAAGGAGGTCACCACCGCGCCGGCCGAGGGCGACGACATCGAACAGACCGTGGCGGTAATGGGCGGCACCGACTGGGAACGGTGGATCACGTTCCTCGCCGACCGGTCCCTGCTCGCCGACGGCTTCACCACCGTCGCTCTGTCCTACATTGGCTCGCCGCTCACCGCGGGGATCTACCGGCAGGGCACCATCGGTGCCGCGAAGTCCCATCTGGAAGCCACCGCACGCACGTTGGACGAGCGCCTTGGCAAGACCGTGGGCGGCCGGGCGGTGACCTCCGTCAATGCCGCCGCCGTCACCCAGTCCTCTACCGCCATCCCCGGCATCGCCTTGTATGTCGGGCTACTGCGCGAGGTGATCGGCTACGCCATGGTGGCCCCGATCGGTCAACTGGTGGAGCTGTGGGACCGGCTGACCGGCGCCCGCCCCCTCGACCTCGACGACGAAAGCCGGGTCCGCCTCGACACCTGGGAACTGGCCTCTGCCGTGCAGAACGCCGTCGCCGAACGCTGGAGCACCGCCACCACCGACAGCGTCACCGAACTCGCCGACCTCGCCTGGTTCAGCGACGAAGTACGTCGCCTCTACGGCTTCTCTGTACCTGGAGTCGACTACACCGCCGCCGTCGAAACCGACGTTCCCTGGCCCACTCTCACCATCTGACCTGCGCCACGAACGCCCCGATTGCGTCGTAGAACGAGGTCGCGGCGCCAGCCCTGGTGACCTGGGCCGTCGATGTGTCCCGACAGTCTTGATTCCGACGGATGACTTGCCTGATGAAGGTACTGGCTGTCGCCTGCACCCGTACCCAGCCCGTGCACCGCGCAGTGGTCGACTCGATCTGCCGGCGTCGTTCGCCCCCATTTGTGCACGGTCACGCAATTACCCGGGCGGAAGTTCACATAATTCCCCAGGTGCTGCCGTGAGTTGGTTGGAGGGCGCCGTGTGTCAGTCCCACCACAGCACGACAAGAAGGTGCCGTTGGGATGCATCACGGTAGAACTCTCGCAGGGCATTGAAGTGCCCCAGCAGGTACTTCCTCGGGCCGCCGACGATTCTGGCCGACCCGTGGCCGATCAAGGAAGCGGCCTCTGTCTCGTCGGTCGGCAAGGCGGCCAGAAGGGCGGGCAAGTCGATCTGCCAGAGCAGTTCCGAGACGCGAGCCACCTGAGTCGCGGAGAGGGCCGTGGGAGCGGGCCCGAAGGGACCGATGGCATGCGGGTGTGTGTTGAGGAAGCCGAGGTCGATTGCAGCATCGCCCTCGGTGGACTGCTGCAGAGCGTTGAGGTGGACGTCATCGACCTCCCAGCTCGCTGACCCGTTCGAGCAGAGTCGGCGCCCAGTCCAGGTCCAGGGTGTCCGCCGTGGGTGGATCCCAGTGAGGATCTCCATCCGGTGACTCGCCAGCTGACTGACGGCAGGAAGCGAGATACTCCGCTGGGATGCGGGCAAGCTGTTGCGTGACGGCCATGACGGCAGTATCCCGACGACGTCCACCGGTACTCCCTACTTGGTCTTGCCGGTGGGGTTATCAGGCCGCTTGTCGGGGCGGAAGCTGGGGCCGTTCATGATCACTTGGTGGCTGGTGTTGATCAGGCGGGCCAGGAGCTACTCGGCGACGACGGGGTTGAGGCAGAGCGGCCACCGGTCGCTGGGTGCCCGGTTGCCGTTGATGATCAGGAACCGGCCCTGCCGTTCTCTGACCAGTTCGTGAGGTCATCCGCCTGGGCCGCGCTGAGCTGGCGCATGGCGAAGTCGTCAAGGGTGAGCACGGCGGGCCGTACCAGTTCGCGGATCCGCCTGTCCCAGGTGCGGTCCGCGTGGCCGCCGGCGAGGTCCGCGAGGATCCGGCTGGTCCTGGCGAAGCGGAGGCGGGCGCCCTGGCGGATCGCGAGGTGGCCGAAGGCCTGGGCGACGTGGGTCTTGCCGACCCCGACCGGCCCGAAGAGGATGATTGACTCGCCGGAGTGGAGCCAGCGCAAGGCCCGAGATCTCGGATCCGGGCGGCCGGGAGCTTCGAGGAGGCGTGAAGCCGCATTCCTCCAGGTTGACCTGCTGCTCGAACTTCGCCCGTGTCAGGCATTCTTGGAAGGCGACGGTCTCGTGGCGGGTGATCTCGTCGTGGCAGAGGATCCGGAGAAATTCCAGGTGCCCGAGTTCGCCGCCGTGGACCTGGGCCAGGCGGGCGTCGGGGGTTCCAGCATCGCCGAGAGCCGCAGGGATTTCGCGACTCGCGCAGGGCGGTGTCCATCACGCATCATCAGATGCTTCCCTCAGCTTCGCCGTGGACCTGGCCGTCGTGGACGCCATCCGCCGTCTCAGCCGGGCCGACGGAGGCGAACAGTCGCTGGGGCCCGTGGAGGAAGGCTGCAGCTCCCGTGTCTCCGCTTGATTTGGGCTCCGGGTCGGTCTCGGTGCCGGCGGCAGGGATGGAGGCGTGCGCGCATCCGTACGTCCTCGTCCGGGTCCTCTAACCCTCAGGATTTCTGGCGCATCACACTAGCTGACTTCCCGTGAGCGTGGGGGCCGTGTCACCGTTGGTCTCCGGCAGTCTTCAACCCTCATGCTCTGCCGGTCGTGGCCCTTCTGGATCTCGCCTGTCCGTGCCAGCCTGGGGCGTCTGGGGGACTTGGTGGGTGGCACCGATGGGGGCAAGGGTGGGGGACGTCGCAGTGCAGGTGAATAGCGACTTTGACGGCCCATTAACTGATCATTTCAGAATGAGATCGGTGTGGTGGCTTGGCAGTTGGAAGTTGGATCGGCAGGATTTGGTGGGTGTCTGCTGATCTTGTGCCTGA
>NZ_JBEOVJ010000104.1:0-27183 GCF_040295435.1 Streptomyces sp. NPDC002809 | reverse complement strand
CATACCTGTCCCCCCCCCCCCCGCCCCGTCCGTTGGGGGGGCCCGCGGGGGGGGCCCCCCCGCGGGGCCCCCGCGGGCCCGGGCGCCGGGGGGCGCCCCCGCGGCGGTGGTACCCCGCCTGTCCGCCCGTGTCTACCCGCGCTCCCACAGCGCGGGGACCTTCGGCGGCTCCCAGCCGGTCAGGGCGGTGTGAGCCTGCAGACAGCGGTAGGTGACCCCGCCGTATGTGACGCGGTCACCCGCGTTGTAGAGCGCTCCGACCGCCCAGCTGCCGCCCGGCCCGGTCGGCGGATCGGTCGGCGGATCGGTCGGATCCGTCGGGTCCTGGGCGACGTCGAGGACGAAGTCGAAGGTCCCCTCCTTCCCGGATCCCACGGACCGGACGTTCATCAGGAGCGCCGGGTCGTAGAGGGCGTCGGTGTTGTTGCGGGGTTCGCCCGGGAAGTACAGCTGCGTGGTGAGGATGCCCGAGCCTGGGGCCTGTGCCTTCACGTGGATGTGCCGGGTGCGGCCGGGATACAGCCCCGCCACGACCGTCGTGATCGTGAAGGCGCCGGACCCATCGGTGAACTGGTGCCCGCGGAAGGCGTAACCGCTCATGTCGTACGCACCGTTGGTGTCGGCCTGCCAGAAGTCGAGCAGCACTCCGGGGATCGGCCGGCACTCCCGGCCGAAGACGTAACCGCTGACCGTGAGCGGGACACCGGGGGTTCCGGCGGTCACCAGGCTGGTGCGGAGCGGGGAGTCGGGCTTGAAGTACGGGCCCTCCATCTGGTCGTGCGTGGGGCCGTCGCCGTCGTCGCAGTCCGGCGTCGGGGCGAGCGGCACCCCGCCGGAACCGGCGTCGCGCGCCAGCGCGACCCCGCCCCCGGCGAGCAGCGGGACGGCGGTGGCGACCAGGGCCGCCTTGAGGAGGGTCTTGCGGCTGATGCGCCGGTCACCGGCGGAGCCTTCGGCCGGGACGGATGTCGGGTCGGGAGTCATGGCTGGTTCCTCGGGGTGGTGGGGGAGGGCACGTGCGGGTGCGGGGGCCCGAGGTCGGGGCTCGGGCCCCCCGTTCCTCTGTCTCCGGAGGGGTTCGGCCGGGCTGCCGGCTTTACAGGGCCTGCCAGAGCGCAGGAACGTTCGGGGGCGTCCAGCCGGGCTGCGCCCGGTGTCCCTGGAGGCAGCGGTAGCTGCCCGAGCCGTACGTCACGACGTCACCGGCGGCGTATGCCGTCCCGGCCGCCCAGCTGCCGCCCGGATCGGTCGGCGGGTTCGTCGGGTCGGTCGGCGGGTCGGTCGGGGTGCCGCTGGTGACCAGGGTGAGTCCGTACGCCTGGAGCGCCGGGTTCACCGGCTGGAAGTACGTCGTACCGCCCTGGGAGCAGTTGCCGGTGCCGCCGGAGGTGACGCCCTGGGCCTGGCTGCCGGAGACGAACGAGCCTCCGGAGTCGCCCGGTTCGGCGCACACGTTGGTACGGGTCACCCCGGAGACGGTGCCCTCCTGGTAGGTGACGCTGCTGTTGCGCTGCTGGACCGTGCCGCAGTGCCAGCCGGTCGTCGAGCCGGAGCGGCAGACCGACGAACCCTCCAGCGCCTCGGTGGACCCGGTGACCGTCACGTCGCCGTTGCCGTAGCCGTTCACCAGCGGGCGCGGGGTCCAGCCGGTGTTCGCGGCGACCCAGGAGTAGTCCCGGCCGGGAAAGGTGGAGCCCTGGAAGGAGCCCTGGGCCTGCTGGTTGTACCCGCTGGTGCTGACACCCGGGGTTCCGCAGTGCCCGGCGCTGACGAAGCCGCCCTGGGTTCCGCGCTTGACGGGGAAGCCGATGGAGCAGCGTCCGGAGCCGTTCATGTAGTACGCGTCACCGCCCCGAAGATCGGTGAACGTCCGCGGCACACCGGACGACTGAGTGACCGTCACCAGTCCGCGGGCGACACCTGCAGCGGAAAGGAAGCTGTCGGCGGCGGCGCTCCGGCCGGCCTGGACGACGACGCGGTTGGTGGCGACGTCGACGTACCAGGCGGGCACGTCATCCGGGGCCTTGCGCAGCGCCACGCGGTCGAGGGCGGCCTTGGCGGAGGCGAGTTCGGCCAGGCTGTGGTCGACGACGACGGGCCTGGCGCCCGCCTCGGCGATGCGGCCGGTGTCCGCGGCATCGGTCGTGGCGACGGTCAGCTCCGCCGCCTCGCCGCTCACCCGGGCCCCGGCGAACCCGGTGCCGAGCGAGCGCCGCAGTCCGGCGGCCACGACGGCCGCACGGGATTCGTTGCCGATCCGTTCCGTCGCCTGGTCGGCGGTGAGTCCGAGATCGCGCTGCATGGCCTTCAGCAGACCGGGCGAGAGCCGGTCTGCCCCGGCGGCGGGGGCTCGGGGGGAGGGGTCGGCGGACGCGGTGCCGGTCAGTCCGGCAAGCGCGAGAGCACCGACGGCCACGGTGGCGGTACACGCGGCCAGTGCACGTCTGCGGAGCATGGATCTCTCCACGGAACTCTCCTTGAATTCGGGGGAATTGCCGACAACGTAGCCGCGTACACGTCAGCTGCAGGAGATCCCGTCCGCCCCATCGCATCGCGTTATGGGGCTGCCCTGACCGGCGGCGATGCGGTGAAACACACACGCATGCCCTCCCCACACACGGTCCGTGCGAGTAGGTTCCTCTCATGCGAATAGGCCAGATGCTGGGCAGCGGGCGCTCCGCCGACGTATACGAACTGGACGAGCAGTGGGTCCTGCGGCGCTACCGCGACGGACTTGACGCCACCCACGAACTGCCCGTCATGGCCTACCTCTCGGCCTCGGGCTACCCGGTCCCCCGGCTCGGCCTGCAACCCCCGTCGGCCGGCCCCGGCGATCTGGTCCTGCAGCGGCTGACCGGTCCGACGATGCTGGAGTCCCTGCTCAGCGGCGACATCGACGGCGCCGAGTGCTCCGCCCTGCTCGCCCGGCTGCTCGCCGAACTGCACACCGTCCCGGCCCGGCTCTCCCCGGATCCCGAGGACCGGATCCTCCACCTCGACCTGCACCCGGACAACGTGATGCTGACGGCCGACGGCCCGGTGGTGATCGACTGGAGCAACACCGAGGAGGGCCCGCCCGCCCTGGACCGGGCCATGTCGGCGCTGATCCTGGCCCAGGTGGCCGTCGATCCGGACAACCCCGCGGCGGGCGGCGGACGCGCGCTGCTGACCGCCCTGATGCCGCACCTCATGGCGGACGGCGGTGTCCCGGCCCGCCATCTCGCCGACGCGGCGGCCCGCCGGGACACCAACCCGACGATGAGTCCGGCCGAACGGGACCTCATCGGCGAGGCGGTGGCACTGGTCACCGCGCTCTCCCACTGAGGCCGACTCCGGCCGGGCACCCGGACTACTCCCGCGCACCCGCCGGTTCGACCGGCCGGACGCGCAGCGCGAGCGAGGCGGGCACCACCGAGAAGACCACGGCCAGGAGCGCGCTCACCGCGACGACCGGGCCGATGGTCCCCCATGGGACGACGACCTCCGAGTCGACGCCGAGCAGTCCGAGTGCGGTCCGTACGCCGAACAGGTTCAGCGCGGCCACCGCCCCGCCGAGCACCGCGCCCACCGCCACCACGATCAGCGCCTCCGTCCCGACCAGCCGCAGCACCTGCGCCTTCGTCGCGCCGGCAAGCCGCAGCACCGCCAGGTCGCGCACCCGGTCGGAGGTCGCCATCACCTGAGTTCCGGCCAGCGCGATGCCCGTGTACACGAGGGCGACGAGAAGGATCATCAACAGCCCGATACGGGTGTTCTCACCGGACTGCCGTTGGTTCTCCGTGAGCCACCCGGCCCTCGTCACCACCTCGG
Organism: Streptomyces sp. NPDC002809; assembly: GCF_040295435.1. NCBI lineage: Bacteria > Bacillati > Actinomycetota > Actinomycetes > Kitasatosporales > Streptomycetaceae > Streptomyces > Streptomyces sp. NPDC002809. The sequence goes on along the minus strand of NZ_JBEOVJ010000104.1, from coordinate 23,373 downwards.
TGCCCGTCGCCCGGCCGGCCGCCTCCAGCTGCGCCGCGACGGCCGCACGCCCGGTGTTCCCGACGATCTTGACGTCGATCCGGTCGACCGCGGCACCCCCGGCGTTGCGCGGGGTCACGTACACCCCGTTGTTCCCGGTGCCGGTGCTCAGCACGGCCGCCACCCGCAGGGTGACCTTGCGGCCGTCGGCCAGCCAGACGCCGACGCGCTCGCCGATCGTCGTGGTCATCCACTCCTCGTTGACGACGATGGAGCCGTCGTCGAGGCCGGCAAGGCTCCCCGCCACCACGGGAGGCGACGACACCGCCGCCGCATCGGCCGGGTCCACGGCCCGCGCCTCGGAGCCGACGAGCGCCGTGCCTTCCTCCAGGACGGTCACGGCGGTGGACCGCGAGGCGCTGACGACGACGCCCGGGATCCGCCGGGCCCGTTCCACGAACTGCCGGGGGAGCGCGCCTCCCCCGCCGCCCGCCGTGGCCACGAAGTCCGAGGTCACCTGGGTGCGTGCCTCGGCCGCCCTGGCCTCGCCGAGTGTCGCCGTCGTGCCCGTCAGCGAGGCGGCCAGTGCCACGGTGACGATCACGGGGGCGGCGACGGCGGCCGTTCTGCGCAGTGCGGCGGAGGCGTTCTCCCTCGCCAGTACGCCGGTGGCGCCCGGCAGTTGGGCGGGCAGCCAGGCGAGCAGGCGGGTGACGGGCCGCACGAGGACGGGTGCGAACAGGGCCAACCCGACGATGAACAGCATCGGCTGGGTGACGTACGTCTTGCGCTTGAGGACACTCCCCGGGTCCTGCACGAGGGCAATGCCCAGCAGCACCGCACCGGTCAGCAGGGCGGTGGCGCCCAGCAGCACCCGGCTCAGGGGCATCGAGCCGCTGTCGACGGCGGATTCTCGCAGCGCCTCGGCCGGTCCCACCCTCCCGGCCCGGCGCGAGGCGGCGACCGCGCCGGCGAGCGCCACGGCGATTCCGGTCCAGAAAGCGGTGTGCAACGGCCAGTTCCGGTCGCCGAGCGCGAACCAGTGGGGCGCGATCCCCTCGCCGGTCATCCAGGAGACGAGCCGGGGCGCACCGAGGACACCCAGCAGGCAGCCCGCCGCCGACGCCAGTACGCCGATGACGACCGCTTCCGCGTAGACCATCCGCCGCACCTGCCCGGGGGTCGCGCCGGCCGTGCGCAGCAGACCGAACTCGCGGCGGCGCTGGGCGACCGCGAAGGAGAACGTCGACGCGACCACGAAGACGGAGACGAACGCGGAGATGCCGGCGGCCGTACCCAGCAGCGCGTTCACCGAGACCAGCGCCTCGGCGTCCCGGTCCGGGTCGGGGTCGGCCCGGCGGCGGTCGTCGCCGGTGAGCACCGCCATCCGGTCCTCCCGGTCCACCACCGCACGCACCGCGGCCGGATCCGCGTGCACCACCACGGCGTCGACGGCCGGGGAGATCGCGGCGGCCTCGGCAGCGGTGAAGAACACGGCGGTCTCGAAGCCCGCGGGGCGTACCGTGCCGACGACCGTCCGGAAGCCGGTCCCCGCAGCGGTGGCGACCGCGATCCGGTCCCCCGTACGCACGTCGGAGCCGTCCCCCGCGGTGACGACGACCTCTCCGGCGGCGGCCGGGGCCCGTCCGGCGGCCAGCCGGTAGGGGGTGGCGGCCGCGACCGGCCACGGGTGGCCGACCGTTCCCCCGCCGTCCTCGTCGAGGCGGGCGTCGCCGACCGAGACGGGGAACGTCCGGTCCTCGACCGTACGGCCGAGCCGCGCGAGAGCGGTGGCGAGTTCCGCCGGGACCGACCGGGGCGAGGCCAGCTCCTGCGTACGGACTCCGATCGGGGTCCGTACCCGCAGCCGGTCCTCACCCCGGACCACGACAGGGGCGGCGGCGAACCGCCCGGGTCCGTGACGGGGGGCGTCGAACGTGGCCGCGAGGGCCATCCCGGTGGTGGCGACGATCCCCACACCGAGGGCCAGCGCGAGGAAGGAGCCGACGAAGGTGACCCAGCGGGTCCGCATGCCGCGCAGCGCCGGGCTCAGCACGGGACCGCCGCCATCCGTGTCATGCGCGCGGCGACCTGCTCGGCGGACGGGGAGGACACCTCGTCCCGCACCCTGCCGTCGGCCAGGAACAGCACCCGGTCCGCGTAGGAGGCGGCGACCGGGTCGTGCGTCACCATGATCACGGTCTGGCCCTCGTCGACCATGGTGCGCAGCAGCGTCAGTACCTGGCGGCCGGTCGTGGAGTCCAGCGCGCCGGTGGGTTCGTCACCGAACAGCACGTCGGGCCGGGTGACCAGGGCACGGGCCAGGGCCACGCGCTGCTGCTGACCGCCGGACAGCTCGGCGGGCCGGTGCCCGGCCCGTTCGAGCAGCCCCACCCGCTCCAGTACGCCGAGGACCTCGGCCCGCTTCGGCCGCCGGCCGGCCAGCCGCAGCGGGAGCGCGACGTTCTGCTCGGCGCTGAGCGAGGGAAGCAGGTTGAACGCCTGGAAGACGAAGCCGATCCGGGTGCGTCGCAGCAGCGTCAGCTTCCGCTCGCTGAGCCCGGTCAGCTCGGTGTCGCCGAGGAACACCTGCCCGCCGGTGGGCCGGTCGAGACCGGCCGTGCACTGGAGCAGGGTGGACTTGCCGGATCCTGACGGGCCCATGACGGCGGTGAACGTGCCCCGGGGAATGTCGAGGCTGACCCCGTCCAGCGCGGTGACCGCGCCGGTGTTCCTGCCGTAGGAGCGGGTGACCGAGCGGAGCCGGACAGCTGCGTGATTCATGGACACCACTCAACCGGCGCCGCTCCTCACGCACATCGCAGCGAGAGGGAGTCCCCGAGGTGGAGGCAGCTCCACCTCGGGAGTGGACCTCACCGGGTGGTCCGCCTCTCCCGGCCCGGCCTACGGTTCCCTCATGCCCTCCCCCGCCGCCCCCTACGGTGATCCCCCGCCCTCCCCCGGCCTCCGGCAGGCGCTGGGACAGCGCGGATACGTACGCACCGCCTGGCCGTGGCGCGCCGCGCTCTACCTGCTGACGAGCGTGCCCCTGGGCCTCGCGACACTGACCGCACTCCTCCTTCTGGCCGTCGCGGGCAGCGCGCTCACCGTGATCCTGATCGGTATCCCGCTGCTCCTCACCCTCGTGCTCGCGGGCATCCCGCTGGCCGCTCTTGAGCGGCGCAGGCTGCGGCTGCTGGACCCCCGGCCGGTCGCCGCGGCGCACCGGGAACCCGACGGCACCGGTCTCCCGTCCTGGCTGCGCACCCGTCTCCAGGAGCGGGCCACCTGGCGGGAGCTGGGCTATGCACTGCTGTTCGCCCTGGTGCTGTGGCCGCTGGAGGCGGTGGTCATGGGGACGGCCCTCCTCGTCTGCGGCGGGCTGATCGCCGCGCCCGCGATGCTGGCCGCGAGCGGCGGCGAGGAGGCCCGCGTGCTCAAGGTCTGGCTGATCGACACCTATCCGCCCGCCTTCGCGGCGCTGCTCGCCGGACTCGTCCTGATCCCCCTGTTCGCTTATCCGCTGGGGGCGTTCGCAGCCGGCCGGGCCATGCTGACCCGCCAACTGCTCTCCGCGCCGGAGGCCGGAGTCGACTCCCGGCTGCGCGAGCTGGGCCGCTCCCGGATTCGGCTGGTGGACGCCTTCGAGGCGGAGCGGCGGCGGATCGAACGCGATCTGCACGACGGTGCGCAGCAGCGGCTCGTCGCCCTGTCCATGACGCTCGGCCTGGCCCGGCTGGAGAGTCCGGCCGAACCGCTGGCCGGGCTGCTCGCCAAGGCCCACAAGGAGGCCGGGGTCGCGCTGGTGGAGATCAGGGAGCTCATCCAGGGCATCCACCCCCAGGTCCTCACCGACCGCGGACTGCAGGCGGCGGTGGAGGATGTCGCCGACCGTTCGGTGGTCCCGGTGGAGGTGGACTTCGACCTTCCGGACCGGCCCTCCCGAACGGTGGAGACAGCCGTCTACTTCGCGGTCTGCGAGGCGCTCGCCAATGTGGCCAAGCACAGCGGGGCCGGGAGCGCCCGGGTGACCGGCCGGACGGAGAGGGGCCGGCTGGTGGTGGAGGTGTCGGACGACGGCGTGGGCGGCGCCGGCACCGGCCGCGGTACGGGGCTCCAGGGCGTGGCCGACCGTGTCTCGGTGCTCGACGGCCACCTGCTAGTGTCCAGTCCGCCCGGCGGGCCCACGGTGTTTCGGCTGCAGGTCCCCATGTCACTTGCCGATACGAGGACTTGAGCGTGCGCATCGTACTGGCCGAGGACAGTGTGCTCCTGCGGGAGGGACTGGTCGGCCTGCTGGAGCGGTTCGGTCATCAGGTGGTGGCGGCCGTGGGTACGGCGGACGAGCTGACCGCGGCCGTGGCCGAGCACGGCCCGGACATCGCGGTGACCGATGTACGCATGCCTCCCGGCTTCTCCGACGAGGGCCTGCGCGCCGCGATCGAGCTGCGCACCCGGCAGCCCGAGCTGCCCATCCTCGTACTGAGCCAGTACGTCCAGCGCACCTACGCCGAGGATCTGCTGGACTCCGCGGACGGTACGGGTGTCGGCTATCTGCTCAAGGAACGCATCGGCGACGTCGAGGAGTTCGTCGACGCCCTGCACCGGGTGGCCGCCGGGAACACGGTCGTGGACCCCGAGGTGGTGCGCGGGCTCATCCGACGCCGCCGGGACCCACTCTCCCGGCTGACCGCACGCGAGCAGGAGGTGCTGGCGCTGATGGCGGAGGGCAGGTCCAACGCGTCGATCGCCGCCGCGATGACGGTCAGCGAGGGCACGGTCAGCAAGCACTTCGGCAGCATCCTCGGCAAGCTCGACCTGTCACTGGACGACACCACGAACCGCCGGGTGCTGGCGGTGCTGGCGTACCTGCGGGGCTGAGGCAGCTCCACAGGTACGCCGGTGATCGCGAATGCCGTCGCCCCCACCGTGGTCCGCGGCAGGGCGCCCGCGCCGCGCCGGGCACACGCCGGCCGAGGCAGGTACGCCGGTACGCAGGCACGCCGGTGATCGCGAATGCCGTCGTCCCCGCCGTGGTCCGCGGCAGGGCGCCCGCGCCGCGCCGGGCACACGCGGCCGGGCCGAACCACCGGTCCTCCACGGCAGATCGGCCCGATCCGTCACCAGGACCGGAACCGGCGGGCTTTCCCCCAGCGCTCTCCCCGGTCCCCGCAGGACCTACTCGTCGAGGACCTTGACGACCTTCACGACCTTCGACGTCGGGATCGGGTGCGAGTCGGCCTTGATCCAGCGCATCGCGAAGGTGCCCTCACGGTGCCCGTCGGTGTCGATCCAGTTGCCGTGGCCCGGATCCTGCGACGCCACCACGATGGTCAGGGTGCCGTCGGCGTTGAGCTCGGCCGTGTGGTTGTTGATGTAGATGTTGGTGCGGTGGTAGTCGAGGGACTCCACCCAGAAGTTCTGCAGTACGAAGTTGAAGTACTCGCAGTCCGGCACCTCGGTCTCGATCACCCACGCCTCGTCCTGTGCGAGCTTCCAGTACCCGTGGAGGTAGAAGATCGTCGGATCGCCACCGGCGCTCTGGAAGAAGTCCTGGCCCCAGTCCACGATTTCGTTGGCCCGCGGCTGGAACTTGCGGCTCCACTCCAGGAAGGTGTTCGCCGTGCCCCGTACGTTGGCTACGGCTGCGGCGAGGCGCCGGCCGGTCTCCTCCGGGGTCGGCGGGGTGAACTCGCCGTCCGGGTCCAGGCATTCGATGGACAGGTCGGCCGCGCTCTCGTTGACGCGGTCCTGGTAGGTCTGCCGCACGGAGATGAGGTTGCTGTCCGGCGCGAGCGGCAGCCAGGCGCCCTCCGCGGGCTTGTCGACGCTCGCGGTGAACGAGAACCGGCCGTGCTCGTCGACCGGGAGATCATGGCCGTGCAGGTCGCCGGTCTGCAGCATGGTGCCGTCGATGTGGTAGCGGTTGACGCGCGATCCGAACGTCAGCAGCGGAATGTTCCCGCGTGTTCCGGTGATCCGGTAGCTGTACTTGCCGGAGATGTTGGCGCGCATGTAGACGTTGTCGGGGTTGTCGGCCCCAATCTTGGTCCTCATGTTCGGGTTGGGTGCCGAGGTGAAGCTCGGCCAGCGCGGATCGGTGTACTCGACGCAGTTGATCGTCGCGTACCTGAGCAGGCGGCTCAGGTAGCGGATCCCCTCGGCCTGCGTCAGCGGATCCTGCGGCACGATCTCGTCCTGCAGAATGTTCCCGGCGTCGAGCAGGTCGGCGCAGAACTTCTCCCACACAGCGTTCACGGTCTTCTCCTTCGGTCGGTCGGACGGGGACGGCGCCGGGTCAGGCACGGGTGGCGAAGGCCCTGTCGATGTCGGCCTCGCTCAGACCGAAGTCCGCGAGCGAGTAGCGGTGGTCGGGACGGCGGTGGGCTCCGAGGCTCTTGCGGTGCGAGGCCTCGATCGCCCCACGTGCCTGTGCGGTGAACTCCAGGCCGAAGTGGTCGTAGATGCCGCCGACGGTGCCGAGCGGATCCGCGACGAAGTCCTGGTAGTCGACGTCGAGGAACTGCCGGGGGTCGTAGCGGCGGCGTGCTGTCTCGAAGTGCTCGATCCCCCGTGACCACAGGGCGAGCTGGGTGCGGCCGATCGTCTGCCGGTCGTACGCGTCGGACATGTCGTGCTTGCCCTGCTCGGCCAGGCTGCACGTCGAGGCCATCGCCGTCCTCGGCGCGCGGTGCGTCCGGATGATCAGTGCGTCCGGGTAGACCCGCATGATCTCGTCGATCGCGAAGACGTGGCTGGGGTTCTTGAGCACCCACCGCTTCTCGGGGTCGTTCATGCCGATGAGCTGCAGGTTCTTCTTGTGCCTGGCGTATGTGTCGGTCCAGTCCTGACCGGCCAGCCACTTCGAGTACGTGGGGAGGTACGAGATGCACTCGAAGGCCACCGACCTCATGGACTGCTGCAACAGCTGCCAGCACTCCTCGACTTCGTCGGCATCCATGAAGTGCACCTTCATCAGCTCCGCCTCCGCCGCCTGACGGGCCGCGAAATGGGCCTGCGCGCGCCGGAAGTCGGGATTCGCGGGCCAGTCCTCACGAGCGGGGCGCGGCTGCGGAGCCTCGGCGAGCCATGTCTCGACGCCCTGATGGGCGGGGTCGGCGGACAGCAGCCGGTGCAGCGCCGTGCTGCCCGTGCGCATGAGGCCGCAGACGAAGACCGGCCGGTCGATGACGACTTCGGTGTGCCCGGGGTGCCGGGCGAACGCCGCCTCGCTGCGCGCCCTGCCGGCCAGCGCCTTCGTCAGCAGGGTCCGCGCGATCGTCACCCCGTGCGGGGTGAGCCGCGAGTCACCGTCGAAGCTGGAGATCAGTACCTGCAGCCCCTCGCGGAAGCCGTCGTCACCGGAGCCGTCACCGAAGTCGTCGAGTCCGGTCGCCTCGGCCGCGAGAGCGAGGAGTTCCTCGGCGGTACCGACCGTCGCGGAGTCGTGTGTGGTCATGTCCTTCTCCAGTTCAGTGGTGGGTGTGCCCGCAGTTGACGTCCAGGCACTGGCCCGTGATCGCCCGCGCCAGGTCGGAGGCGAGGAAGACGGCGGTGTTCGCGATGTCGTCGGGTTCGGGGAGCCTGCGCAGGTCGGTCCCCGCCGCGATCTCGTCGTAGATCACGCTCGGGTCGACGCCGCGCTCGTCCGCCCGGCGTTCGAACCACGTCTTGACCGAGTCGGCCCAGATGTAGCCGGGTGCGACCGAGTTCACCCGCACCCCTTGGGGGCCGAGCTCCACGGAAAGGCTCCGGGCGAGGGCCAGCAGGCCGGACTTCATGATCCGATAGGCACCGAAGCCCGGCAGCTGGTTCCGGAGCACCATCGAGTTGATCAGGACGATCGAGCCCTGCGCATCGACGAGTGCGGGCACCAGCCTGCGGGTGAGGTTCAGCGCGGCCATCAGGTTGATCTCCAGCCCCTGGCGCACGTCGTCCGGCTCGGCGTCGAGGAGCCGGATCCGTGCGGGCTGGACGAACGCGTTGTGGATCACCGAGTCGAGCCGGCCGAAGGCGCCGCACGCCTCCTCGGCAAGGTTCTCGACCGAGACGTCGTCGGTGAGATCGGCCTGCACCACGGCGGCCCGGCCGCCGAGGCCGTGGATCTCGTCGGCCACCGCTTCGAGCCTGGACCGGGTGCGGGCCGCGAGCACCACCCGGGCTCCGGCCAGAGCGCTGCGTACGGCGAGTGACCGGCCGAGGCCGGGACCCACCCCCGACACCAGCACGACCTTCCCCTCCAGCAACGGGATCCGCGTCGCCGTCATGCCGACGGCTCCGCCCGGTCGGTCAGTGCCCGGGGATCGATGACCGCGCTGAGCGAGACGATCCTGCACGCGTCGTCGAACTCGACCAGGTCGGTGGCCGCGAACGCCGGCATGCCGGCTCGCTCCACGCGGAGCTGCATCGCGGCGTACCTCCCGGTCACGGTGATCGGAGTGTGCAGGCTGACCGTGAAGTCGACCTTCGCGTTCCCTGTGCTGAACCTCCGGATCTCCTCGACGCCCCGATAGCTGGCGACACCGAGGGGCTCGTGCTGAACGGCGTCCTCCGCGAACAACGCGAGGAGTTCATCGACGTCGTGGTTCCCGAGGTGTTTCACGTACGACTCGATGGCGGAGCAGATTTCGTCCCGGCTGGGCATGGATCTCCTTGGCTTGACGCGGTACCAGCGGTGCGGGCGGGTGGTGCGCGCCCGGTCAGGCGATGACGCCGCGAGCCCGGAGGACGTCGACGATCCGGTCGGCCGCCTGTTCCGGGGAGACGGACGTGGTGTCGATCCGCACCTCGGGCGAGAACGGTGGCTCGTAGGGCGAGTCGATTCCGGTGAAGTGGGGCAGCTCGCCGCGCCGCGCCTTCCGGTAGAGCCCCTTCGGGTCCCGCCCCTCCGCGACCGCGATCGGGGTGTCCACGTGGACCTCGCAGAACTGCTCCGCCCCGACCAGCTCCCGGGCCGCTTCCCGCTCCGCGCGGAAGGGCGAGATGAACGACGCGATGACGATCAGGCCCGCATCGGCCATCAGCCGGGCGACCTCGGCGACGCGCCGGATGTTCTCCACGCGGTCGGCGTCGGTGAACCCGAGGTCGCGGTTCAGGCCGTGGCGGATGTTGTCGCCGTCCAGCAGATAGGTGTGCACGCCGAGCGCGTGCAGCCTGCGCTCGAGTTCGTTCGCGATCGTCGACTTCCCGGAGCCGGAGAGCCCGGTCAGCCACAGGACCTGCGGGCGATGGCCCATCAGCTGCTCACGGGAGCGCACGTCGACGTCGGCCACCTGCCAGTGGACGTTGTCCGCGCGGCGCAGCGCGTGCGCGATCATGCCGGCACCCACCGTGCTGTTGGTCAGCCGGTCGATCAGGATGAAGCCCCCGGTGTCCCGGTTCGCGGTGTACGCGTCGTACGGCACCGGGCGGTCGAAGCTGATGTCGCAGACGCCGATCTCGTTGAGCGCGAGGGTGTTCGCCGCGGCCTTCTCCAGCGTGTTGACGTCGATCTTGTGCTTGGGTTCGGCGATCCGCGCCTGCACCGTCATGGTGCCGATCTGACAGAGGTACGGCCGCTCGGGCCGCATCTCGTCCTCGCCCATCCACACCAGGTGCGCCTCGAACCGGTCGGCGACGCCGGGCAGGGCATCAGCCACGGCGAGCACGTCACCGCGGCTGATGTCGATCTCGTCGGTCAGCGTGACCGTGACGGACCGGCCGGCTGCCGCCTCCGACAGGTCGCCGTCCCTGGTGACGATCCGGGCGACCGAGGACTCCCTGCCGCTCGGCAGGGCCCGCACCCGGTCGCCGGGCCGCAGCACGCCGCTCACGATCTGCCCGGAGAAGCCGCGGAAGTCCAGGTCGGGCCGGTTCACCCACTGCACGGGCATCCGGAACGGACTCGCGAGGAGGTCGTCGTCGATCTCCACGGTCTCCAGGTGCCCCATGAGCGTCGGGCCCACGTACCAAGGGGTGTTGGCGCTGCTCTCGGTGAGGTTGTCCCCGACGTACGCCGACATCGGGATGGCCACGACGTCCGTCAGCCCGATCTCCTTCGCGAACGCGTCGTACTCGCCGACGATCCGCTCGAAGACCTCCTCCGAGTAGTCGGCCAGGTCGAGCTTGTTGACCGCGAGCACCACGTGGCGGATGCCCAGCAGGGAGACCAGATAGGAGTGCCTGCGGGTCTGGGTGAGCACGCCCTTGCGGGCGTCGACCAGGATCACGGCGAGGTCCGCGGTGGAGGCTCCGGTGACCATGTTGCGGGTGTACTGCTCATGGCCGGGGGTGTCGGCGACGACGAACTTGCGCTGCTCGGTGGAGAAGTACCGGTACGCGACGTCGATCGTGATGCCCTGCTCGCGCTCGGCCGCCAACCCGTCGACCAGCAGGGCGAAGTCGAGGCCCTCGCCCTGGGTGCCCACCTTGCGGGAGTCGGCCTCCAGTGCGGTGAGCTGGTCCTCGAAGACCAGTTTCGACTCGTAGAGCAGCCGGCCGATGAGCGTGGACTTTCCGTCGTCGACACTGCCGCAGGTGATGAAGCGGAGCATGCTCTTGTTCGCGTGCCGCTCCAGGTACTGCTCGATGTCGCCGGCTATCAGATCGGTTGAGTGCGTCATCAGAAGTAGCCCTCCTGCTTCTTCTTCTCCATCGACGCACTGCTGTCGTGGTCGATGACGCGCCCTTGGCGCTCGGACGTGGAGGTCAGCAACATCTCCTGGATGATGTCCGTCAGGGAGTCGGCGGTGCTCTCGACGGCCCCGGTGAGCGGATAGCAGCCGAGCGTGCGGAATCGCACGCTCCTGAGCTCGGGTTCCTCACCCGGCAGCAGCGGCATCCGTTCGTCGTCGACCATGATCAGTGCCCCGTCGCGTTCGACGACCGGCCGTTTCGCCGCGAAGTAGAGCGGCACGATCGGTATTCGCTCCTGCCGGATGTACTCCCAGACGTCGAGTTCGGTCCAGTTGGACAGCGGAAAGACGCGCAGGCTCTCACCCGGCGACCGGCGCACGTTGTACATCCGCCACAGTTCGGGGCGCTGCTGCTTCGGGTCCCACCGGTGCTCGGCCGAACGGATGGAGAAGATGCGTTCCTTGGCCCGCGACTTCTCCTCGTCCCGGCGCGCACCACCGAACGCGGCGTCGAACCTGTGGAGGTCGAGTGCCTGCTTGAGCCCCTCCGTCTTCCACATGTCGGTGTGTGTGGCCGACCCGTGGGTGAACGGGTTGATCGACTTCTCCACGCACTCGGGGTTCTTGTGGACCAGCAGCTCCAGATCCCCGGCAGCGGCGGTCTCGTCGCGCAGGGCGTACATCTCGCGGAACTTCCACGTCGTGTCGACGTGCAGCAACGGGAACGGCAGCCTGGACGGGAAGAACGCCTTCCGCGCGAGGTGCAGCATCACCGCGCTGTCCTTGCCCACCGAGTAGAGCATCACGGGGTTCTCGCTCCCCGCGACCGCCTCCCGCATGATGTGCATGCTCTCGGCCTCAAGCCGTTCGAGATGGGTCAGGGTGAGTGTCATCGTCCAAGTACCCCCAGAGCGCGATCGGTCAGTTCGGGACGGCAGATGAGCAGATCGGGCAACCAGGGGTTCGCCTGGTTGTAGTGCAGTTCGGACCCGTCGATCCGGGAGACGTGAAGTCCGGCGGCGCGCGCGACCGCCACGGGGGCCGCCGAGTCCCACTCGTACTGGCCGCCGGAGTGGGCGTAGATGTCGGCCTCACCGCGCACCACGGCCATGGCCTTGGCGCCCGCCGAGCCCATCTCGATCAGTTCGGCGCCGAGCGCCTCGGCCATGGCCGTCACCGGCACGGGCCGGCGGGTGCGGCTGACGACCACGCGGGGGACGGCGGGCGCCGCGGGGAGCGGGGCGATCGCGTCCGCCGTCGAGAAGGTGACGCCCAGTCCGGGCATCGCGACCGCGCCCGCGACCAGCCGGCCCGCCTCGACCAGCGCGACGTGGACGGCCCAGTCGGAGCGGCCCGGCTCACCGAACTCGCGTGTCCCGTCGAGCGGATCGACGATCCACACCCGGTCGGCCGTCAGCCGGGCATGGTCGTCGGCACCCTCCTCGGAGAGCACCGCGTCACCGGGGAACCGTTCCCCGAGCGCGGCGACCAGGAACTCGTGCGAGAGCCGGTCCCCCGCCTTGCGTACGTCGGAGGGGTCGGCACCGGCACGTTCCTGACCGGTGCGGTGCGCCAGCAGCAGAGCGCCTGCCGCAGTGGCGATGTCCGCCGCCGCCCGCCCGTCGGCAGCACGACGCCGGGCGTCCCGGATGGACTCGGCAAGCGGGGGTGATGAGACGTCAGGGTTCGTCATGGGCAGGACTGTAGCTCTAGAATGAACCTTGTTCAATCCATTCTGAACAACGTTCATTCCACAATCCCTCCCCCTGGATACTGTGATCGCATGAAGGAATCGAGCAGGAAGTCCGCCTACGGCGACGCGGAGGCGCGCCGCCGCATGACGCTGGACGCGGCTGCCTCGCTGCTGGACGAGGGCGGTTACGCGGCACTCACCATCCGGTCGGTGGCCCAGCGTTCGGGCACCAGCACCGGACTGATCTACCAGTACTTCGCCGACAAGCAGGAGATCTTCGTCGCGCTGCTCATCGAGAGCCAGATCGAGTCCACCGCCTTCGTCGCGGCGCTCCCCAGGGACCGGGGCGTCGCAGCGCTGATCGCGTCGGTGATCCCCCAGTCCACGCGCCAGTGGGCCCGGGTGGGCCGTCTGACCGCGACCTGGAGCGCCATCGAGGGAGACGCCCGCTACGACCGCAAATCGGTCGTCCGACTGCGCGACACGTCACGCCTCTACGACGACGCGCTGCACACCGCCCTCGTCGAGGCAGCCTCCCGGGAGGGCCGCCCCCTCCTCGACGACCCCGCGCTCGTCCGTTTCGTGGTGTCCGGACTGATAGGCGCCTCCGAGACACTGACCAACAACTGGGCCCCGCACCTCGACCCGTCGAACCTCATCGCCTTCACCGCCGACGCAATCACCCGGGGCATCACCGCACCGGGCACGGCTGAACAGTCCGGCTGACCGCCCGGCACGGGGTTCCTCTCCTCGGTCGCCGCCGGATCCGGATGAGAACGTCCGCGAAGCAAAGCACGGCATGCAGGGCCCGGCAGGCGTTCGCGAACCTGCCGCTTCGCGCGGCCGTGCAGCGCCCACCACTTGAGGCCGTCGGCGCCCATGACCCCCGCGGCGTGGGCGCCCGTGCCGGACGTGCGGGTGCCTCGCGGACTGGCGCACGTCCTGGCGTTCCCGCTCTTCTTCCTGCTCGCGTTCCCGCGACTGTTCCTGCTCTTGCTCTGCCTCCCGTTCCCGTTCTCGCTCACATTGCAGCTCTCGCTCTCACTCCCGCTCTCGTCAGGCGTGCGCGGATGCTCTTGCCGACCGGGGCGGGCATCAGTCCCCTCGGCTGATGCCCTTGCCGACCGGGGCGCGCATCAGTCCCCTCGGCTGATGCCCTTGCCGACCAGGGCGGTATCAGACCCCTCGGCCGTACCGGATCAACTGATGTACTCGGCCGCGAACTCTCTGAGTGCGTCCTGCTTCGCCTCCACCGAGCAGTCCATCGCCAGCCCCTTCATCGCCCACGGCATCACCGTTGCGTTGGTGACACCCACGGCCTCCAACTGCGCGTAGCCCTCGGCTCCCTGGCGGTCGGCACCCGACGCCTGGATGTCGAACGGCCGGTCGGTCGTACCGAACTCCGCGCGCAGCTCGTGCAGTCGGGCCACGGTCGTGACCAACTCGTCGAACGGCATCAGCGCCGAGGTCCACCCGTCGCCGGTCCGGGCCGCCCGCCGCAGCGCCGCCTCCGTGTGTCCGCCGACGATGAGGGGGACCTCGCGCTCCGGTGCGGGACTCATCCGGAGCCTGTCGAAGTCGTAGAACTCGCCGTGGTACTCGACCATGCCCCCGCCCAGCACGAGCCTGATCACCTCAATCATCTCGTCGACCCGCGCACCCCTGCGCTTGTACGGCACCCCGCACCACTCGAACTCCTCGGGCGCCCAGCCGACCCCCACACCCAGCTCGAACCGTCCTCGGGTGAGGTTCGCGACCGTACCGATCTGCCTGGCCAGGAGCAGCGGGTTACGGGAGCCGAGCTTCAGCACGTTCGTCCGGTAGACGAGGGACTCGGTGACGGCGCCCATCGCGGCGGCCGCGATCAGCGGGTCGGCGAACGGGGTCTCCTCGTTCCACATACGCCGCCCGTCGGACGTATAGGGGTACTCCGCCGCGGCACGCTCCGAGAAGAACACCGAGTCCGGCAGCGCGACAGCGGAGAACCCGCACTCCTCGGCCGTCCTCGCCAGCGGGACGAGCTGGTCCAGCGGAATCATGGCCGGCGCGATCGTGAACTTCATGGGTGAGACCACCTTCGACAGTCCGTTGAAGGCGGGAGATTATCCGCAGACGGGCGCCACCTCCCCCTCGGTCCCGCTGAGCGGAACCGACCCGCTGTTGCTCTCACCCGCCTTTCGGAAGTGCCCGGTCGGCCACCCCGCCACCCCGCCTGCCCGCGCATCGCTCAAGCGGACCCGGATACGGCGCGCCCATCGCGAGAGGGCAGGAGGCGCCGGGAGTCCGCCTATCGAGCCTTCCGGACATGGGAGGTGCCGGCGTCGACGACGGCGCCGTCCGTGCCGGTCGGCACGATGTCCGGAACCGGTGTGCCGTGCTGATCGACCAGGGTGGAGTGGGCCTCACCGGGAGCGAAGGTGTTCCGTTCGCCCCATTGCCGGAGCGCGAGGACGGCGGGGAAGAGGTCGCGGCCGGCATCGGTGAGGACGTATTCCTGGCGGCGGCCCGAGGGCGCGGTGCGCTGGGCGAGGAGTCCGTGCGCGACGAGCTTGCGGAGCCGGTCGCTGAGGATGTTGCGGGCGATGTCGGTGCGCCTTTGGAACTCGGTGAACGAGCGCGCCCCGTCCATCGCGTCGCGGATGACGAGCAGGCTCCACTTGTCGCCGACGAGGTCGAGGGTGCGGGCGACGGGACAGTCGGGGTCGGTCCACTCGGGGTTCGGGGAACGCGTGGCGGTACGGGGCACAGCACCTCCCAATCAGTTGCGGATTGAAACCATCATGCCGTAGCGTCAAATTGGTTGCAATTTGCTACTGATTGGAAATGGGTGCGATGACCGTATGGCGGCGGCTGCTGCTCGCGATGGTGTGTGGCGTGGCTGTGGCGAGCATCTATGCCGCACAGCCGGTCCTGGAACCGATGGGCCGGGATCTCGGAGTACCGCCGGGGCTCACCGGCTGGATCGTCGCGACCGGCCAGTTCGGCTATCTGGCGGGGCTGGTGCTCCTGGTGCCCCTCGGCGATGTGGTCGACCGGCGCCGGCTCATCGCCGCGCACCTGGCGATCACGGCGGCGAGCATGGCCCTCACGGCGTCGGCGTCGGCCTCCTGGGTGGCGTTCGCCGGCCTCGCGGCGGCCGGGATGTTCGCGGTCGTGGTGCAGACCACGGTCGCCTACGCCGCGTCCGTCTCGGCGCCCGCCGAACGCGGACGGAACATCGGCGTGGTGACCTCGGGCGTCGTGGTCGGCATTCTGGGTGCGCGGGCCGTAACGGGGGCCCTCGCCGAGGTGTGGGGCTGGCGGAGCGTCTACGTCGTGCTCGCCGGGCTGTCGCTGGCGCTCGCGGCTCTCGTCCTTCGCGCACTGCCGCCCGAGGAACACCGGAGCCGGCGCGCGGGATACGCCCCGCCCACGGGATACGTACAGGCCGTCTCCTCTCTCGGCGGACTGTTCGGGCAGCGCCTGTTCCTGACCCGCGGGCTCATCGCCTTCTTCCTGTTCGCGTCGTTCGGCACCCTGTGGAGCGGGCTGTCCCTGCCGCTGGCGGACGCGCCCTGGCACCTGAGCGAGGGCCGGATCGGACTGTTCGGCTTCGTCGGCCTGGCCGGCGCACTCGGCGCGGCGCGCGCGGGCCGGTGGGCGGACGCGGGGCGGTCCGCACCGGTCACCGGTCTCGCACTCGCCCTGCTCGTCCTCTCGTGGGCGGCCATCGCTCAACTGCCCCGGTCCCTGTGGGTACCCGTCATCGGAATCGTGCTGCTCGACTTCGCGGTCCAGGCGGTGCACGTGAGCAACCAGCACCTGCTCACGACGGCGCATCCGGACCGCATCAGCAGCGTCATCGGCAGCTACATGGTCTTCTACTCACTCGGCTCCGCCCTCGGAGCGGCCACGACCACCGCCGTCTTCGCCGCCCACGGCTGGGCGGGCTCCAGCCTCCTCGGCGCCGGGTTCGCCGCCTGCGCGCTGACCGTCTGGTCGGCAGACCGACGTCTGCCTCGGCGCGGACCGGCGGCCCAGGTGGCCTGAGACGGGAACCCCACTCGGGCCGGCACCGGTGAGCGGCATCGAGCAGGGGGCGCGCGGGCAGCGGCCTGGCCGCTGCCCGGCCGGCCCGGCTATGACCTGGCTTCGGCCTCTACGTGCCTGAGCGGTGTCCCGTCGAGTTTGTGCCGCCACATGATCCCGACGATCCGCTCCACCGCCGTCGCGAGGTGGCGCCGACAGGTACTGAAGGGCAGACCGAGCCGTCGTGCCGCTCCTTCCCGGGGCGAGCTGCCCTCCACGGAAGCCGGCGTCGACCGCCCGGTGGGCGGACCGCCGCGCGGGGCCCCGGTCAAACGTCTCCCAAGGCTCTTTCGGCCTCCCTGACGTGATGTTCGACCGGCCCGAACGAGATCAGTCCGCTTCCGGCACCGGCCCACTCTCCGACGGCGGTGGAGAGCTCGTCACGGGCCCGGCGCAAAACCGCCCGGTGCCCGACGGCCGCCGCCGCGCGAGCCAGTACGCACCACAGCGCCTCCTGGAGGAGGTCGTGCGGAGGCCGGGGTACGACCGCGAGAGCCTGCCGGGCCTGTGCCGCGGCACCCGACGCGGCCAGCAGCAGGGGGTCGAGCCACGGTCGGTAGGGCCCGAAGTCGAGGCGGGCGAAGTCGTCGGGGTCCGGAAGGGCACCGGACCGCATGACCGGAACCAGCGCGATCAGCGCGCCCGCGCCCCGGGTGAGGCCGGGCATGCCGCAGTCGGCGGTCCGTGCCAGGACCTGTGTGTAGCGGGGACGGGCCGCCGCCCAGCCGTCGGTCTCGCAGGTGCGCAGGGCCCGGTACCAGGACGTGAACACCTCGGCCAGCGGCCGTTCGTTGCGGTGGGCGAGCCGGTCGGTCTTCTCTGCCTCCACGTCCGCCGCCGCGAAGTCGCCGAGTCCGGCGAGTGCCTGAAGGCGGACGATGCGGCCCAGGACTTCGTGCCCGGGAAGCTGGTGGTCGACGGCCAGCCCGGTCAGTTCACCGCCGAGGGCGTCCCTGCGGCGGGCCGATCCGCAGCCGGCGAACGACTGCATGAAGGCACCGTTGAGGGCGAAAGCCAGGACAGCGGGGTCTCCCAGGCGTCGAGCGAGCCGGACGGCCTCCTCGGCGGCGCGTTCGGCGCGCTGCCGCCACTGCTCGACGGCCGGGGCGTCGGCCGCCCGGGGAAGGGGTGCGTCGGCGGCGGCATCGCCCCGTGACTCGACCGCCACGACGGACAACAGCCGGGCACGCAGCGCAGCGGGGCCGCCGGGGCCGAGCCGGGAGGCGGCCCGGGCGGCCGCCCTGGACAGTTCGCCGGCACCGTCGGGGTCATCGGCGCGGGCCCACACCGCGGGGACGTCGTAGGAGCCGATGATCCTGGCAGCCAGTTCGGTGTCGCCGGTCGTCTCGGCCGCCGTGACCAGATCCCGTCGGTGCCGTCGTGCTTCCTCAAGGCCGTCGGGGCCGGTCACCGCGAGGTCGCGCAGCAGGCCGGCGGTGGCGTGCAGCCGGGCCCGGGACCGGGCAGGCACCGAGCGGTCCCACGAGGCCGCAGCCCGGTCCCAGACGCCGTCGGTCATTCCGGCCGGTTCGGTCGCGGCGCCGGCGATGCCGCCGAGGATGCGGGCCTCGGCACGGGCCAAGGCGCCCCGGGAGTCGTATCGGCCGTTCGCGCCGGCGAGGGCGGAGCGAGCGAGGCCAAGGGTCTTCAGCGCCTCACCGTGCCTTCCTGCACGGTCGAGCGCGGTTGCCAGCAGGACCCAGCCGTCCTCCCGCCCGGGATGGGCGGCGACGTGGGCCCGCAGGTCGGCAACGGCATCGCGGGCGGCGCCTGTGACCAGCAGTGCGTCGGCACGGCGCTCGACCGCGTCGAGGCGGAGCGCCTCCAGCCGGGCCTGTTCGGCGCCGGCCCACGCGGCGGCGGGAAAATCGGCCAGCACCGGCCCTCGCCACAGGGCGAGCGCCTCGTCCCACAGGGCGACGGCCGCGTGGGGCGGCGCCTCGCCGGCCCGCGCGGCGACGTCCTCGAACCGCCAGGCGTCGACCGCCTCACGATCGGTGTGCAGGGCGTAGCCGGGGCCCTCGGTGACCAGCAGGCGGGAGGGCCGGTGTGGAGGGCGACGGGGTTCCAGAGAGCGGCGCAGCGCAGCGACAAAGGTGCGGACCGCACCCACCGCACCTGCCGCAGGCTCGTCCTCCCACAGGTCCGTCACGAGCCTGCCGACCGGCACCACCCGGCCCCGTGCGACCAGCAGCCGCCCGAGAACCTCGCGGTGGCGGGGCGCCCCGAGCGGGAGGACCAGGCCATCGCCGTCCCAGGCCGCGACAGGTCCCAGCAGTCCGAATTCCACGCCCACGGCAGGGTCCTTTCGCGGGCGGCGCCGTCCCCGGCGGGTGCCGCGTGTTCACTCATCGATCGCTGATCCGGGGGCCGCAACCTGGGTGACGTCCCCGGACGAACCGGGCCGCAAGGTCCGGAACGTCCACTCTGCCACGAACCACAGGAGTCGCTGTGACCACCTTGAGCATCCCCGGTTTCGCCGAGCACCGCGTGCAGGTCGACGACGGCATCACGCTGAATGCCGCCGTCGGAGGCACGGGCTCGCCGATCGTTCTGCTGCACGGCTTTCCGCAGACCCACCTGATGTGGCGGCACGTCGCCGCCGACCTCGCCACCGACCACACCGTCATCTGCCCCGACCTGCGCGGCTACGGTGCCAGCGACAAGCCCGCCGAGACCGGCCCCGAGGTCTACTCGAAGCGGACCATGGGCCGGGACGTCGTGCGCCTCGCCACCGAACTGGGCCACGACCGGTTCGTTCTGGCCGGTCACGACCGCGGCGCCCTGGTCGCCTTCCGCGCCGCGATGGACCACCCGGACACCGTCTCCGGCGCCCTCTTCCTCGATGTCCTGCCCACCCTGGACATGTGGGACGCCCTGCACGGGGTCTCCGCTGCGGTCGGTTTCCACCTGTACCTGATGGCGCAGGCCCCCGGCCTTCCCGAGGAGATGATCCAGGGGGCCGCCGACACCTTCTTCGCCTACTTCCTGGATGCCTGGACGAAGGACCCGGACGCGATCCCCGCCGACCTCCGCGACCATTACCTCGCGGCGTCCGCAGCCGCCGTCCCCTCCATCGTCGCCGACTACCGTGCCTCGGCCGGCGTGGACGTGGACCACGACACCGCCGACCGCGACACGGGCACCAAGCTGGCCATGCCGGTGACCGTCCTCCAGCAGGACTGGGGCGCCGCCCTCGGCTACCACGCCCAGAGCCTGTGGAGCGCCTGGACCGATGACCTCCGGCACCGCACCGTCTCCTGCGGTCACTTCATGGCCGAGGAGGACCCCAAGCTGATCGCCGAGGAGATTCGGGCACTCACCGACCGCTGAGCGAAGCACCGTCGGTGCCTCTCTCCTTGCGTCTCCGGAAACCGGACGGAGGAGGAGAGGGGCACTCGGAGGACCAGGCGCGTAGCCAGGACCGTGGCCAAGAAGAAGGGCAAGGCCGGGCAACCGAAGAAGTGGATCGCTGAGCCGCTCCGCTCACGCATCGCTCACGCAAGCACTTCCGCTGCGTCCCCGTCGTGCGGCTCAGCATGCCCCGGACATGAAAAAGCCCCAGGTCACGGCGAGTGAGTCCTGGGGCTGATCCGAGCCGCCTTCGGGATTCGAACCCGAGACCTACGCATTACGAGTGCGTTGCTCTGGCCAACTGAGCTAAGGCGGCACGCCCTGTCGCACCATGGTGCGATCAGCAGCGTCGCCAAGTCTACACAGTTTCGAAGGGTGCTCCGTACCGGCCCGTTCCCCCGCCTGAGCCGCAGGTCAGGAGCACTTCTTGCCGTCGGCCGGCGCGGTGCCCTCCAGGAGGTACGTGTTGATCGCCGTGTCGATGCAGTCGCTGCCGCGGCCGTACGCCGTGTGCCCGTCGCCCTCGTAGGTGAGGAGGGTGCCCGACGAGAGCTGACCGGCAAGGGACCGGGCCCACTTGTACGGGGTCGCCGGGTCCCGGGTCGTACCGACGACCACGATCGGGGCGGCACCCTCGGCCTTGATGGGGTGCGGGGTGCCGGTGGAAGGGACGGGCCAGTAGGCGCAGTTCAGGGAGGCCCAGGCGAAGCCCTTGCCGAAGACCGGAGAGGCCTTCTCGAAGGTGGGCAGGGCCTGGGTGACCGCCTCGGAGGTGGCGAAGGCGGGAGGGAGGTCCAGGCAGTTCACGGCCGCGTTGGCGTACATGAGGTTCGCGTACGTACCGTTCGGCTCGCGCTCGTAGTAGCTGTCTGCCAGGGAGAGCAGCCCCGAGCCGTCACCCGCCTTCGCACCGGTGAGTGCCTCGCTGAGCTGGGGCCAGGCCGTCTCGTCGTACATCGCGGCGATGACGCCGGTGGTGGCGAGGGACTCGCCGAGCTTGCGGGACTCGCCCGTGGGGATCGGCTTCGCGTCGAGATCGCTGAACAGCTTCTTCAGGTTCGTCGCCGCGTCGGCGGCGGACACCGTGCCGAGCGGGCAGTCCGCCTTCTTCACACAGTCCGCCGCGAAGGACTGGAACGCGGTCTCGAACCCCGCCGTCTGATCACGGTTCATCTCGACCGACGGGAGCGAGGGGTCCATCGCACCGTCGAGCACGAGGCGGCCGGCCCGCGCGGGGAAGAGCTCGGCGTACGTCGCGCCCAGGAAGGTTCCGTACGAGGCGCCGACGTAGTGCAGTTGCTCGTCTCCGAGCAGCGCACGCAGGATGTCCATGTCGCGCGCCGTCTCCACGGTGGAGACGTGCGGGAGGATCTCGCCCGATCGCTGCTCGCAGCCCGTGGCGAACTTCTTGAAGGCGCTGCTCAGTTTCGTGACCTCGACTGCGTCGTCAGGGGTCTGGTCGACCTGCGTGTAGGCATCCATCTGCGAGCCGGTGAGGCATTCGACGGGTTCGCTGCGCGCCACGCCGCGCGGGTCGATGGCGACCATGTCGTAGCGGGCACGCACCTGGGCGGGGTATCCGATCGCGGCGTAACCCTGGAGATAGCCGATGGCCGATCCGCCGGGACCTCCCGGGTTGACCAGGAGCGAGCCGATCCGCTTTCCGGGCCCCGTGGCCTTCTTGCGGGAGACCGCGAGCTTGATCTCGCCGCCGTCCGGCTTCGCGTAGTCGAGCGGCGCCTTCATCGTGGTGCACTGGAATCCGGTGACACCGCAGTCCCGCCAGCTCAGGTGCTGTGCGTAGAACGGCTTCAGCGCCGCCGGCACGGCGGAGGGCGAGGCCGGGGCCGCCTGCGCGGGCGACGAGGCGCCCGTCGTCGAACCCCCGCTGGTGCAGCCGGAGACGAGGAGGCCGGCAGTGCCGAGCGCAAGGGCGAGGGTGCGGAGCGGGCGCCTGGTGTGCATGTCCGGAGCGTAGCCGCCGGGCGACGGCTCGCCCGATTCCCTGCTCTTTCGGGTGATTCGGAGATCGGTTCCGGGATATTCGGTGATCGGCCGGGCTGTGCGACGGTCACGTCGTGCAGCCTCGACGGACGGACCGAAACCACCGCCCTCGTCGCGCAGCCGTGAGACGGGCGGACCGAAACCGCCGGCCAGGTGGTGCGGCAGCGACGGGCGAGCGAGCCGAAGCCACCGGCCACATGGTGCGGCCGTGAAGGGCGAGCAGACCGAAACCGCCGGCCACGTCGTACGGCAGCGACGGGCGAGCGAGCCGAAGCCACCGGCCACATGGTGCGGCCGTGAGACGGGCGGACCGCAGCCGCCGGCCACACGGGCCGGCCTCGACCGGCTGCCTCAGCCCGCCCGCAGAGCCATCGTCATCGCCTCCACCGCGAGCAGCGGGGCCACATTGCGGTCCAGGGCCCGGCGGCAGGCGGTCACCGCCTCGATCCGGCGCAGGGTGCGCTCGGGTGTGGACGATCGGGCGATGCGGTCGAGGGAATCCTGGGCGTCCGCATTGGCGATGGCGATCCGGGAGCCCAGCTGCAGGGCGAGCACATCGCGGTAGAACCCGGTCAGTTCGGTGAGCGCCAGATCGAGGCTGTCGCGCTGGGTCCGGGTCTTACGGCGCTTCTGCCGGTCCTCCAGCTCCTTCATCACTCCTGCCGTGCCCCGCGGCATCCGCCCACCGGCGGAGGCGCCGAGCGCGGCCTTCATGTCTTCCGTCTCCTTGACGTCGACATCCTCGGACGCCTGCTTCGCATCGTCGGTGGCGGTGTCGATCAGCTCCTGCGCGGCCTTGAGACAGCCGCCGATGTCGTCGACGCGCAGCGGAAGCTTCAGGACGGCCGCCCTGCGGGCACGGGCACGCTCGTCGGTGGCGAGGCGGCGGGCCCTGCCGATGTGCCCCTGGGTGGCGCGGGCGGCGGCCGCGGCCCGCTCCGGATCGATGCCGTCGCGCCGGATCAGGACATCGGCGACGGCTTCGACCGAAGGGGTGCGCAGGGTGAGGTGGCGGCAGCGGGACCGGATCGTGGGCAGCACGTCCTCCAGCGAGGGCGCGCAGAGCAGCCACACCGTGCGCGGCGCAGGCTCCTCGACCGCCTTCAGCAGCACATTGCCCGCGCCCTCGGTGAGGCGGTCGGCGTCCTCCATGACGATGACCTGCCAGCGTCCGACGGCCGGGGAGAGCTGTGCGCGGCGGACCAGCTCACGGGTCTCCTTCACACCGATGGAGAGCAGATCGGTGCGGATCACGTCGACATCGGCATGTGTACCGATGAGGCTCGTGTGACAGCCGTCGCAGAAGCCGCAGCCCGGCGCCCCGCCCAGCGCGCGGTCCGGGCTGGTGCACTGCAGGGCGGCGGCGAAGGCCCGGGCCGCGGTGGACCGGCCGGAACCCGGAGGGCCGGTGAACAGCCAGGCGTGGGTCATCCTCGAGCCGGGTGGCACCGGCTCCCCCTTGGAATTGGCGGTGACCAGCACGTCGGCGTCCCGGGCGGCGGCACCGAGCTGCTCCTGCACGCGGTCCTGGCCGACCAGGTCGTCCCATACGGACATGGGTCACCGCCCTTCCGGTGGTGTGCGGCCGCGGCCGCCCGCCGGGGGATCCGGGGCCGCGGCCGCGTGGGGGGGGTGGAAAGCATAAAGAACCCAAATAAAAAA
>NZ_JBEOVJ010000103.1:0-27192 GCF_040295435.1 Streptomyces sp. NPDC002809 | reverse complement strand
CCATTAACCCCCCCCCCCCGGGGGTGGCGCCGCCCCCCCCGCCCCGGCCGGTTGTTTTCGCACCCGGGCGCCCGGGGGCCCCCCCCCCCCCCTGGGGGGCCGGGACACCACACGGTGTCCCGGCCCTCTCGCGTACCGGAAGAGCTAAATACCCTGCCACAGCGGCTTCGCCGCATACGTGGCGCGGAAGTAGTCCGCCAGCTTCAGCTTGGACGCAGCCGCCTCGTCGACCACGACCGTCGCGTGCGGGTGCAGCTGCAGTGCCGACGCGGGCACGATCGAGGCGATCGGGCCCTCGACCGTCTGCGCCACGGCGTCGGCCTTGCCCTCGCCCGTCGCGAGCAGGATCGGGTGGCGTGACTCCAGGATCGTGCCGATGCCCTGGGTGATGACGTGGTGCGGCACCTGCGCGATGTCGTTGTCGAAGAAGCGCGCGTTGTCGACCCGGGTCTGCTCGGTCAGCGTCTTGATCCGGGTACGGGAGGCGAGCGAGGAGCACGGCTCGTTGAAGCCGATGTGTCCGTCGGTGCCGATGCCGAGCAGCTGGAGGTCCACGCCGCCGGCCTCGGCGAGCGCCTTGTCGTACGCCTCGCAGGCGGCCTGGACGTCCTCGGCGGAGCCGTCGGGGCCCATGAACGAAGCCTCGGAGAGCCCGAGCGGTTCGACGACCTCGCGCAGCACCACGGAGCGGTACGACTCCGGGTGGCCCGCCGGCAGCCCCACGTACTCGTCGAGCTGGCAGATGCGGGCGCGCGACGCGTCCACGGCACCGGAGCGGACCCTGTCCGCCAGTGCCTGGTAGATGGGCAGCGGGGTCGAGCCGGTGGCAACGCCGAGAAGGGCGTCGGGCTTGCGGCTCAGCAGGGCGCCGATGGCCCCCGCGATCAGTTCGCCGCCTGCCTTGGCGTCCGGGACGATGACAACTTCCACGCGGGGCCTGCCGATCTGGAGTGAAGATATGTGGTATAGACCAATCTAGGGACAATCTAGCAGACCTCGCGCCCCTGGACACGGCCCCCGGGGCCCGTCGGGCAGACCTTTCGGGATGCCCGGCTGAGGCCGCGCCGGGAAGCCGTCCGCTGGCGGGCCCGCGGTGCCCCGTGTTCGACTTGACCGACGCATCGCGACACTCCCGGGAGGCACCAGACATGTCCGCCACGTACCCGGCCGGCAAGGGCGAACAGCCCGGCCGGATCATGTCCGGCGAGATGGCCGAGCAGCCCGAGATGCTCCGGCGCATCCTCGACCGGGGGGCACCCGCCATCCGGGCGGTGGCCGCCGAGATCGCGGCCAGGAAGCCCCGCTTCGTCCTGCTCACAGCCCGCGGCACCTCGGACAACGCCGCGCTCTACGCGAAGTACCTGCTGGAGATCACGCTCGGCATGCCCTGCGGCCTGGCTTCGATGTCCACGACCACCGCGTACGGCGCGAAGCCGGATCTGAAGGACGTACTGGTCATCACCGTGAGCCAGTCCGGCGGCTCGCCCGACCTGGTGGCGTCGACGAGGGCGGCCCGGGAGGCCGGCGCGGTCACGCTGGCGGTGACCAACAGCCCGGACTCACCGCTCGCCGCGGTCTCCGAGTACCACATCGACATCCTGGCGGGGCCGGAGAAGGCCCTGCCGGCCACCAAGACGTACACCGCCTCGCTGCTGTCCCTGTACCTCTTCGTGGAGGGTCTGCGCGGCGGCGACGGAGCGGCGGCCGCGATCCTGCCGGAGCTCGCCGAGGCGATCCTGGCGCGCAAGGACGAGGTCAAGGCCCTGGCGTCCCGCTACCGCTTCGCCGAGCGCATGGTCATCACCTCGCGCGGCTACGGCTATCCGACCGCCAAGGAAGCCGCCCTGAAGCTGATGGAGACGAGCTACATCCCCGCTCTGTCCTACTCCGGCGCCGATCTCCTGCACGGTCCGCTCGCCATGGTCGACAACATCTCTCCGGTGATCGCCGTGGTCACCGACGGCCGGGGCGGCAAGGCCCTCCAGCCGGTGCTCGACCGGTTGCGCGGCCGGGGGGCCGACCTCTTCGTGGTCGGCCCGAAGGCCCAGGTGGAAGCGGCCTCCGCGGGCTTCGTCCTGCCGACGGCCGGTGTGGCGGAGGAGGTCCAGCCGATCCTGGAGATCCTGCCGCTGCAGATGCTGGCCTACGAGGTGACGATCGCCCGCGGTCAGGACCCGGACGCGCCGCGCGCGCTCGCGAAGGTCACCGAGACGCGCTGAGGGGCGCGTGATCCGCCCCGGGAAACACCCGCGGGCCGCGGCGCCGGGCCGGGACCCTCAGCCCGACCAGCACCGCAGCCCGGAGCAGGACCGCCCTCACGGGCGATCGGTCCGGCCGGCGGTGTGCGGTGCCCCCGGCCGGGGGGAGGTACCGGCGCAGTCAGGGCAGAGAGCGCGGGTACCTCGTTCCGCTCTCCTGTGCGGGGAGAGCGGAGGCTCTGTCTTCAGCATTGTGGACTAGACCATTCGTCGTGTCCATCCGTGGTGCGCGACGATTTCCGGCCCTTCCTCCTGCACGTACGGGCCGGCCGTCCGGTTCGGAAGCTGTGCACATCCACGGGTACGCTCGCACACGTGCCCTCCATGAACGACCTCGTCCGCCAGCACACAGCCCTGAGTGACACCGACCTCGAGTGGCTCCATCTGCTGGTCTCGGAGTGGCAGCTGCTCTCCGACCTGTCCTTCGCCGACCTGGTTCTCTGGGTCCCCACCCGTGACGGTACCCGCTATGTGTCCGTCGCCCAGATGCGTCCCAACACCGGCCCCACCTCCTACCAGGACGACATGGTCGGCCATCTGGTGCCGCGCGGCCGCCGTCCGCTGCTGGACGCGGCGCTGGACGAGGGCCGGATCGTGCGCGAGGGCGACCCGGAGTGGCGCGAGGAGGTTCCCGTACGGGTCGAGTCGATCCCCGTACGCAGGGAGGGCCGGGTTCTGGGTGTCATCGCACGCAACACCAACCTGCTCACCGTCCGCACGCCGTCCCGGCTGGAGCTCACCTACCTTCAGTCGGCCTCCGACCTGGCCCAGATGATCGCGGCCGGGTCCTTCCCGTTCCCCGGCCAGCAGGTCGACATGGACGCCTCGCCGCGGGTCGGCGACGGTCTCGTCCGCCTCGACGCCGACGGTGTCGTCCAGTACGCCAGCCCCAATGGCCTCTCCGCCTACCACCGCCTCGGGCTCGCCTCCGACCTGGTCGGACAGCACCTCGGCGGGATCACCGCCGAACTCGCGCCCTCCCGGGGCCCGGTGGACGAGGCACTCGTCAAACTCGCCAGCGGTTACGCGCCCCGTGAGTTCGAGGTCGAGTGCGCGGGCGGTGTGATCCAGCTCCGTGCGATCCCGCTCAAGCCCAAGGGGGTCCGCATCGGCTCTCTGGTGCTGCTGCGGGACGTCACCGAACTGCGTCGCCGCGAGCGTGAGTTGATCACCAAGGACGCCACCATCCGGGAGATCCACCACCGGGTGAAGAACAACCTCCAGACGGTGGCCGCCCTGTTGCGCCTGCAGGCCCGCAGGATGGACTCCCCGCAGGGCCGCGAGGCGCTCAACGAGGCGGTGCGGCGCGTCGGTTCGATCGCCATCGTCCATGAGACGCTGTCCCAGAATCTGGACGAGCGGGTGGAGTTCGACGAGATCGCCGACCGGGTCATCGCCATGGTCGCCGAGATCTCACCGGGCAAGGTCACCTGCCGTCGCACCGGACGCTTCGGCATCCTCGACGCCGAAGTGGCCACACCGCTGGCGATGGTCCTCACCGAGGTGCTGCAGAACGCCCTGGAGCACGCGTTCGGCGTGGCCGAGTCCGGCACGGTCGAGGTGTCGGCGGTGCGCGGCGGTTCACCCACCGAGGGGCGGCTGCTGATCACCGTTCAGGACGACGGCTGCGGCCTGCCCGAGGGTTTCGACCCGCAGCGGGCCGGAAATCTGGGGCTCCAGATCGTGCGGACGCTGGTGGCGGGCGAGCTGGGCGGCTCGTTCGGCATGGTGCCGGCGCCCGAGCGGGGCACCCAGGTCGTCCTCGACATCCCGGTCCGCGTCGACAAGTAGGACGTACGCACAGCAGAGAGCCCGGACCGTTGGTGAACGGTCCGGGCTCTCTGGTCAATCATGCGCTTCGGGGGTACTGCGCGCTGCGACTCGGGGGGCGGGGTGATGCGTACACTCCGTACGCGCCGCCTGGCTGAGGTTCGTAGCGGGTGGCGTCGGTCAGGCGCTTGCGTTGCGCGCCCGGTTGCGAGCGGCGCGGCGCTTCATTGCGCGGCGCTCGTCCTCGCTGAGGCCACCCCAGACGCCGGAGTCCTGGCCGGACTCGAGCGCCCACTGCAGGCACTGCTCCATGACGGGGCAGCGACGGCAGACGGCCTTGGCTTCCTCGATCTGCAGCAGCGCAGGACCGGTGTTGCCGATGGGGAAGAACAGCTCCGGGTCTTCCTCACGACAAACGGCGTTGTGACGCCAGTCCATGGCTGCTACCTCTCCTTGGTATACGTACTGTGGCTTGTGAATGTGAACGCTTTCACGAATCCCCCCGCAGATGTCGGGCCGACGCCCAGATGAACTGGTTGTGGTCCTGTGTAGTGAGGAGGGGTTCTGGCTCTCAGTGGAGGCCGTTGTTGCGGGCCGTCCCGATCGCCATGTAGAGATTCGCAAACCTCGGCGACGGATACAACCCCTTCTGGAAAGTTTTTTTTGATTCCTCGGTGTCGGCTAGGTCACAGCCGTACTTCTAGAGGGTGGAAGCCAGTCCAAACGTTCGAGTTAAAGGACTTTGGTCCCTTCCGCTCACACAATCACACGCAGTGCACGGCGTACGCCTGTGAACGTCACACTCGTACGCAGCCCCAGGTGGTCACCGTCCATCTGGAAGGGCAGTGGAGCCTTTGAATGCAAGGTGAAGTCCGTGAGGTCATGCAGTGAAACAGCATGCTTGCCGCGCGGGCCCTTTTCGGGACTCGAAGTGAGCAGCTGGGTGGCGTAGCGGGTGACCGCCGCGGTGGACAGACGTTGCAGGCCCAGGACGTCCAGGGCGGTGTCGAACGATGCCTTCGGAGAGGCGTACATCGGCCGGTTCCCCAGGTAGGTCCAGGGGGCCGTGTTGCAGATTATGGAGAGCGCGAGGTCGGTGACCGGGTCCTGGCCGGGTACCTCGAGCGTGATCGTCCCCTGCCGCCGATGCGGCTCCTCCAGGAACTGGCGCATCACCTGGCGCACGTACAGCGCATGGGTCGAACGCTTGCCGCGTTCGCGCTGCTGTTCGACGCGGCCGATCACTCCGGCGTCGAATCCGAGGCCTGCGCAGAAGGTGAACCAGCGCTCCGGCACCGATTCGTCCTCCGTGCCGGGCGTACCGGCCGCCAGGCCCAGGCCCACGGTGCGCTCCGTGCGGTTGGCCAGTGCGTCCAGGATGGCGCCGGTCGCCTCCACCGCGTCGTTCGGCAGGCCGAGGGCGCGCGCGAAGACATTGGTGGAGCCGCCGGGAACCACGGCGAGTTTCGGCAGGTTGTCAATGTCGGGGCCGTTGTGGAGCAGGCCGTTCACGACCTCGTTGACCGTGCCGTCACCACCGAGCGCGACAACGAGGTCGATGTCGTCGCTGTCGGCGGCCCGTCGTCCCAGGTCGCGGGCGTGTCCGCGGTACTCCGTGGACACGGCCTCCAGCTTCATCTCGCTGGCCAGTGCATGAATCAGCACGTCACGGGTCCGCGCACTGGTGGTGGTGGCGGCTGGATTGACCACAAGAAGTGCGCGCATGACCGCCAGACTACCTACCGAGAGGTATCGGCCTGAAGTCCTGCCCGGTCACCTTCACGCTGAGTGACGAATGGGGTGCGGTCCGGCGGGGCGCGCGCACTGTCCGGGGGTGGTCCGGCGGTGTTCCGACCCCGGCTTCCCTTTCGCGTGCCGGGGATGCCAACCTGCAAGGGTGAGTACTCAGCAGAACGCGCCCTCGTCGATGCCCCTGGCCGAGCCGCCGAAGCCGGCCAGGCTCACGCTCGTGGCCGGACTCAACGCCCTCGAAGGTGCGGCCCTCGTCATCGGCGGTGTCTACATGCTGGTCATGGGGCTGCTCGGCCGCCCCGACAGCCCGCAGCAGGCCGAAATGGGCGGTCTCACGGTGATCGCGCTGGGGCTGATCCCGCTCTTCGCCGCCCGTGGACTGCTCCGGCGGCGCAGCTGGAGCCGTGGACCTGCGCTCATCACACAGATCATCGCGCTCCCGGTCGCCTGGACGCTGCTGCGGTCGCACGGGGTGCTGATCCCGGCCGGGATCGTGCTCGCCGCGGCGTCACTGACCGCGCTCTACCAGCTGGCGCGGCCGGCGACCATCGAGGCGCTCGGCATCCGCCGGCCGGGCGCGACGCCCGACGCGGACAGCGCCGACGCCTGAGGGGCCGCAGGGCGGCCCGGCAGCCGTCCGGTGGGCCCGGGCGCAGGGGCGACGCCGTCGGTGCGCCCCCGGCCCGACTACTCCTCGACGAGCAGCCGCTCGCGCAGCTGCGCGAGCGTGCGGGCCAGCAGACGCGACACGTGCATCTGCGAGATGCCGACCTCCTGTGCGATCTGCGACTGGGTCATGTTGCCGAAGAAGCGGAGCAGCAAGATCCGCTTCTCTCGTGGTGGCAGGTCCTCCAGCAGCGGCTTGAGCGACTCCCGGTACTCGACACCCTCCAGCGCCTCGTCCTCGGAGCCGAGGGTGTCCGCGACCGCGGGGGACTCGTCATCCGTGTCCGGCACGTCCAGCGAGAGCGTGCTGTACGCGTTGGCCGATTCCAGACCCTCCAGGACCTCTTCCTCGGAGATGCCGAGCCGCTCCGCCAGTTCGTGCACCGTGGGGGAGCGGCCGTGCTGCTGGGAGAGCTCCGCGGTCGCCGTGGTCAGCGAGAGCCGCAGTTCCTGGAGCCGGCGCGGCACGCGCACCGCCCAGCCCTTGTCGCGGAAGTGCCGCTTGATCTCGCCGACGACCGTCGGAGTCGCGTACGTCGAGAACTCGACGCCGCGCTCCGGGTCGAACCGGTCCACCGACTTGATCAGACCGATCGTGGCGACCTGGGTCAGATCGTCCAGCGGCTCGCCGCGGTTGCGGAAGCGTCGGGCCAGGTGCTCCACCAGCGGCAGGTGCATCCGCACCAGCCGGTTGCGCAGCTCCGCCTTCTCGGGCGACCCGTCCGGGAGCTTGCCCAGCTCGATGAAGAGCGCCCGCGCTCCGCTGCGGTCGTGTGGATCGTGGTGTTTGTGCTCGCTCATCTGGCCTGCCCGCTCCGCCTGCGACTGCTCCACCGCGACCGTAGTGCCGGCGGGCCCGTCCGCCCCGTCCACCGCACGGGGCAGGTCCGCCCCGTCCACCGGATGAGGCAGGGCCTGCTGTTCCGGGATGCCTGCTGCGCGCACCACCCCTGGTCGGATCGTCTCGTCCCGCACAGGACCGTCCCCGTTCCCGTTGCTCACGCCGGCCCGGGTCCCGCGCCGCGCTGTTTGTACAGGCTGATGCTGACCGTACGGTCAGCGGCGACCGAGGAGTCGACCTTTCCGGCCAGTGCGGAGAGCACCGTCCAGGCGAACGTGTCGCGCTCCGGGGCCCGGCCGTCCGTCGTCGGGGCCGAAACCGTCACCTCGAGAGAATCGTCGACGAGCCGGAACACGCAGCTGAGGACGGAACCGGGCACGGCCTGCTGGAGCAGGATCGCGCAGGCCTCGTCGACCGCGATGCGAAGATCCTCGATCTCGTCGAGAGTGAAGTCCAAACGCGCTGCGAGACCGGCCGTGGCCGTACGCAGCACCGACAGGTAGGCACCCGCAGCGGGCAGCCGGACCTCTACGAAGTCCTGATTCCCGGGCTCGCCTGCGATCTGGGACACCCTCACCTCCAAGGTGGCACAAACTCTTCGAGGATCCGGGAAGGGTCGCCCGGAGCCATGCGGTACGTCTTCGGTTCTTGGTCCGGCGACGCTATCGCGATCCATGATGCCGTGTCGCCGAGACCTCATCCCATGGGCGTCACTCATGGTAAGCCCATGAGCACACACAGTGGCTAGAGGTCTGCGGCGGTCAATTACGAACAACAGGCGCCGGTTTGACGTACCCAGACGTCAGACGATCGAACCGTCCTCGAAGCACCAGCGCCAGCTCTCGCCGGCCTCGAAACTCCGCATCACCGGATGGCCGGTCTCCTTGAAGTGCCCCGTGGCGTGCTGCATGGGCGACGAATCGCAGCAGCCGACATGGCCGCACATCAGGCAGAGTCGCAGTTGCACGGGGTGGGTGCCCGCCACGCGGCATTCGAGACAGGTCTCGGCGAGGGCTGCGGGCTCGGGGCGCGGCAGGTCCGGTACATGCGGGCACTCACTCATGATGGCCAGGTTACGACGGATGCGAGGACGTTGAGATGGACGCATTGCCACTGGTGGCACTGGTGGCGGCGAGTGCGGCGACGGCCGGTCTGGCCCGCCGGACGCCGGTGCCGGCCCCCCTGCTGCTGGTGGCCCTCGGGCTGATCGGTTCGTACCTGCCGGGCGTGCCGACGTACACGCTGGACGCGCACATCGTGCTGCCGCTCCTGCTGCCGCCGCTGCTCTACACGGCGGCCGTGGACAGCTCGTACCTGGACCTGCGGGCCAACATCCGCCCCGTCGCCCTGCTCTCCGTCGGCTACGTGCTGTTCGCCACCGTCGCGGTGGGCTGGCTGGCATACCGGCTGGTGCCCGACCTGCCGCTCACGGCCGCGCTGGTGCTGGGCGCCGTCATCGCCCCGCCGGACGCCGTCACCGCCGCGGCCATCGCCCGCCGGGTCGGCCTGCCCGCGCGGGTCACGACGATCCTGCAGGGCGAGTCCCTGGTGAACGACGCCACCGCGATCACCGCCTACAAGGTGGCGCTCGCCGCGGCCGTGGGCGAGGGCATGAGCTGGGGCGGCGGGATCGGCGAGTTCCTGCTGGCCTCGGTCGGCGGGGTCGGCGTCGGCCTGGTGCTCATGGTCCCGCTGCACTGGCTCCGTACGCACCTCACGGAGCCGCTGCTCCAGAACACCCTGTCGCTCCTGATCCCGTTCGTCGCGTACGCCGCCGCCGAACGCGTGCACGCCTCCGGAGTGCTCGCCGTGGTCGTCGTCGCGCTCTATCTGGGCCACCGCTCCTGGCAGGTCGACTTCGCCACCAGGCTCCAGGAGGCCGCCGTCTGGAAGATGGTCGCGTTCATCCTGGAGTCCGCCGTCTTCGCCCTGATCGGCCTCCAGCTGCCCTTCGTACTGAAGGGGCTCGGCGCATACGCCGTGGCCGAGGCCCTCTGGTACGCGGTGGCGGTGTTCCTGGCGGTCGTCGTGGTCCGGTTCATCTGGGTCTATCCGGCGACCTACGTGCCACGCCTGCTGTCGAAACGGATCCGTGAACGGGAACCCGAGACCGACTGGACCTCGCCGCTGATCGTCGGCTGGGCCGGGATGCGCGGGGTCGTCTCGCTCGCCATCGCCTTCTCCATCCCGCTGGTCACGAGCGACGGCGAGGCGTTCCCGGCGCGCAACCTGGTGCTGTTCCTGACGTTCACCACGGTCATCGGCACCCTGGTCGTCCAGGGGCTCACCCTGCCGGTCATGGTGAAGGTCCTGAAGCTTCCGGGCCGCGACCGGCAGGCCGAGACGCTCGCCGAGGCACAGGCGCAGAGCTCGGCTTCCACGGCCGCCGAGGCGCGCCTGGAGGAACTGCTCGCAGATCAGCGCAATTCCCTGCCCCAGCCGCTCACCGACCGGCTGCGCACCGTCCTGGAGCGCCGCCGCAACGCCGTCTGGGAACGGCTCGGTGCGCCCAATCCCGTGACGGGGGAGTCGGCGGACGACACCTACCGGCGTCTGGCCGGCGAGATGATCGAGGCCGAACGCGAGGTCTTCGTACGGCTCAGGGACGAGCGCAGCATCGACGACGAGATGATGCGGACCCTGCTCAGGCGTCTCGACCTGGAGGAGGCCGCGGCCTACCGGGAGGACGCGGACTGATCGTCCGGGCGCCCCGTGATCACGGCCGCGACGGCGGTTCCGGCGGGGAACGCGCCCTCCCCGGCCAGCACGGTCAGCGCGTACAGGAGCTTGGCCACATAGAGCCGCTCGACCGGCAGCCCGTGGCGGTCCTCGAAGTCGTCGGCGAAGGCATGCAGCGCGGGTGTGGTGCGGGCGTATCCGCCGAAGTGGAAGCGGTCGTCCAGGGACCACGCCCCGGCCGGGCCGCCGAACGCCTCCTGCTGGAGGTCGCGTACCGCGTCCCCGAGGAAGCCGCCGCGCAGGACCGGGACGCCGAGGGCGCGCTGCCCCGGTGCCAGTCCTGCGGCGAGTCCGGCGAGGGTGCCTCCGGTGCCGCAGGCCACCGCCGCCACGTCGGCTGCTCCGCGCAGCTCGCGCCCGAGCTCTGTGCAGCCCTGTGCGGCCAGAGCGTTGCTGCCGCCCTCCGGGACGACCTCGCACTCCCCGTAGGCGCTCAGCAGGCCGGTCAGGACCTGTGGATCGGCTTTGGCGCGGTACGTCTGCCGGTCCACGAAGTGCAGCCGCATGCCGTCGGCCGCGCACCGGGCGAGCGAGGGGTTGAGCGGGCGGTGGGCGAGTTCGTCGCCCCGGACGACGCCGACGGTGCGGAAGCCCAGCAGCCGGCCCGCGGCGGCCGTGGCCCGCAGGTGGTTGGAGTACGCGCCGCCGAAGGTCAGCACGGGACGGCCGGCGGCGGCGCGGAGGTTCGGGGCGAGCTTGCGCCACTTGTTGCCCGGCAGGTCCGGATGGATCAGGTCGTCACGCTTGAGGAGCAGCGTCACGCCATGACGTGCGAAGCGCTCGTCCTCGGCCGGCTGCAGGGGCGAGGGGAGCACCGGCCGCAGACGGGAGAGTCCCGGGTCCTGTCCGGGAACCGGCGCGTCGGGGGGCGTGGTGGGCATGTCTCCATTGTGGCCGGGGCCGACTCCGGCCGGAGCGGACCCCGGCCGGAGTCGGCCCCGGGCTACTTGAGGCGGTCGTGGATCCGTGCCCGCATGGCGGTCATCGAGAAGCCCCGGGGGTCGACCTTGCCCGGCTGCCACTCGCGGTGGCCGATGACCGACCGGGACGTCCAGTGGTGGTGCCGGCAGATCGCGGCCGCCGCCTTCTCGATCGCTTCGAGCTGGACGTCGGGCCAGGGATCCTTGCCATTGCCGAGGTTCTCGCACTCGAAGCCGTAGAAGTGCCGGTTCCCGTCGGTGTTGGCCTCGTTGTCCGACGGCAGGCGCTTCTCGGCGATGACGGCACGCAGCACGTCGTCGTCGCCGAGCCCGGCGTGGTTGGTCCGTCCGTAGCCGACCAGGTGGACCCGGCCGTCCTTGGCGATGACGCCGTGGCACAGCGGCCCCGGCAGTGCGGCGTGTCCGTCACGGCAGACCCGGACGGTCGCGGCGGTGCCACTGGTGGCCGTGTGATGGATCATCACGCCGTTGACCGGTCCCCAGGGGCCCTTGTGGTTGCGGTTGTGCGTGCGCCAGTCGCCGACCTGGACGACGGTGAGCCCTTCGTCCTTGAGGGCGTCGAGGAAGATGCTCGCGGACATGGGTGAGGACATGACCGACTCCTTCGTGCGTGGGGGGAGTGTGTCCGTACAGCGCTTGTACCCGACGGACGGGGCCCCGGACCAGTTACGAGGGGATTCCGGGGCCCTGTTCGGGCACTGTGCGAGCCGATCCGGTCAATTCCGCGAGCTCTGTGCGGGGTTCAGCCCTGGGCGAGCCACAGGTCGGGACCGAACACCTCGTAGTGGATGTCGGCCGCCGGGACCCCCTTGGCGAGCAGCTGGGTGCGCACGGCCCGCATGAAGGGCAGCGGGCCGCAGAGGTACGCGTGGGTGCCCGACGGGACCGCCATGCCGGTCAGGTCGACCAGACCGGTGCGGTCCGCCGGGTGGCCCGGCTCGGGGTCCTCGTACCAGAAGTGCGCCGAGGCGTCCGGCAGTTTGGCGGTGAACAGGGCGTGGTCGGCGCGCAGTGCGTGGTCGGCGGGGGAGCGGTCGCCGTGCACCACGGTCACCGGCGCGCGGTGACCGGAGTCCGCGAGGTGCTCCAGCATCGACAGCATGGGGGTGCAGCCGATGCCCGCGGAGGCGAGCAGGAGGGGGGCATCGGAGGACTTCAGTACGAGGTCGCCGTACGGGGCCGAGACCCTGAGCCGGTCGCCGGCGCCGACCTGCGCGTGCAGGTGCCGCGATACCTCGCCGTCGGGGGCGCCGTCGCCGTGCACCCGCTTGACGGTGAACGAGCGAAGTGCCGAACCGGGGGCGGAGGTGAGGCTGTACTGGCGTATCTGGCGGGCGCCGTCGGGCAGTTCGACCTGCACGGACACGTACTGGCCGGGGCGGAAGGCCGGGGCGGGGGCGCCGTCGGCCGGGCGGAGCTGGAACGTGGCGACGTCCGCGGTCTCCTCGGTGCGGGAGACCACCTCCCAGTCGCGCCAGACGTCGCCGGCGACGACGCCCTGCTGTGCGTACAGCCGGTCCTCGATGGCGATGAGGGCGTTGGCCATCAGCCAGTAGACCTCGTCCCAGGCGGCCGCGACCTCGGGGGTCACCGCGTCGCCGAGCACTTCGGCGATGGCCGCGAACAGGTGGGTGTGCACGACGTCGTACTGGGCGGCCGTGACGCCGAGTGAGGCGTGCTTGTGCGCGATGCGGTCGAGCATCACGTCGGGACGGGTGCCGGGGTGTTCGACCAGCTGGGTCGCGAACGCGGCGATGGAGCCCGCGAGCGCCTGGCGCTGGGCGCCGGAGGCCTGGTTGCCGCGGTTGAACAGGTCGCGCAGCAGTTCCGGGTGGGCGTCGAACAGCTTGCGGTAGAAGAGATCGGCGATGTCCCCGATGGCGGCGCCGACAGCGGGAAGGGTGGCACGGACAGTGGCGGTCGACGGCTCGGAGAGCATCGTTGACTCCTCGGGTTCAGAATTGGCATCTGAGATGCGTATTTAAGAGCAGTGTAGGAACCGGGCCCTGGGCCCGGTGTGGCGGGGGGTGGTTCAGCCGTCCACCGGCGGTCTGCTGCTGATGCCGATCAGCAGGGGGCCGGTCGGCGAGGAGACCAGTTCGCCGACGGTCAGCGGGTCCAGGGAGGCGTAGAAGGCCTCCGAGGCCGCGCGCAGGGCGTTGCGCAGCCGGCAGGCCGACCGCAGCGGGCACGGGGTGGCGCCCTCGCACTCGACCACGTCGCCAGGGCCCTCCAGTTCACGGACGAGCCCGCCGATGGAGGCGGAGCGGCCGGCCCCGGTGAGGGTGAGTCCGCCGCCGCGGCCCCGCCGCGCCTCGACCAGGCCGAGGTGCTGGAGCCGGGCCACGACCTTCGCGGCGTGGGAGTACGGCACCTGCATGGTCGCCGCCACCTCCCGGGTGGTCGGCGGATCCTCGCTCTCCACGACGGCGAGGCGCATCAGCACGCGCAGCGCCACGTCGGTGAATCTCGTCAGCCGCATGACGGTCACGGTAAGTGAATTTGCATTCCGTATGCAAATTAATCGGACCGACGGGTATCGCGCAGCGTGGTGCCCAACCCAAAGCCTGATTAGTCACACTCTTTTGTGTAATGGCGTGCCGAGTTCGCATGCTGAAAGGTTCTTCTCGCAGGTCAGCCGAAGAATCGAGAGGACGACAGATGTCCGTTGGTGAAGAGGTTCAGAACGCGCAGGTGTCGCCGCAGCAGAGTCTTGGCACGGCAGCCGCACGGAACCTCGCGACGACCACCAAGTCCGCTCCGCAGATGCAGGAGATCACCTCACGGTGGCTGTTGAAGATGCTGCCGTGGGTCCAGGTGCAGGGCGGCACCTACCGGGTGAACCGGCGGCTGAGCTATTCGGTCGGGGACGGCAGGGTGACCTTCGTACAGACCGGCGACCGGGTCTCGGTGATTCCCGCCGAGCTCGGTGAGCTGTCGGCCCTGAGGGACTTCGGGGACGAGGAAGTGCTCGCCGAACTGGCCAGGCGGTGCGAGCAGCGCGACATTCCCGCCGGACAGCTCCTGGCCACGGCGGGCGAGGCCGCGGACCGGGTCTTCCTGCTGGCGCACGGAAAGGTCGAGAAGGTCGGCACCGGGCTCTACGGGGACGAGACGGTGCTCGGGGTCCATGCCGACGGGTCCTACTTCGGAGACCACTCCCTGATCGAGGGCGACGCCCTCTGGGAGTACACGGCCCGCGCCGTCACGGCGTGCACGGTCCTGACGCTGAGGCGGGCCGACGTGCTCAACCTCGCCGAGCGGTCCGACTCGTTGCGCACCCATCTGGCCGGGCTGCTCTCCATCCCGGAGCAGCGCACCAACAAGTACGGCGAGGCGGAGATCGACCTGTCCGCGGGCCACGTCGGCGAGGCCGTCGTCCCGCACACGTACGTGGACTACGAGGCCGCGCCCCGCGAGTACGAACTGAGCGTCGCCCAGACCGTGCTGAAGGTCCACAGCAGGGTCGCCGACCTCTACAACCAGCCGATGAACCAGACCGAGCAGCAGTTGCGGCTCACGGTCGAGGCGCTGCGCGAGCGCCAGGAGCACGAGCTCATCAACAACCGGGAGTTCGGCCTGCTCAACAACTGCGACTACGGACAGCGGCTTCAGCCGCACGACGGGGCGCCCAGCCCCGACGACATGGACGAGCTGCTGTCGCGCCGGCGCGGATCGAAGCTCTTCCTCGCCCACCCGAAGGCCATCGCAGCCTTCGGCCGCGAGTGCAGCAAGCGCGGTCTGGTGCCGGAGAGCGTGGACGTCGGCGGGCACCACGTCCCGGCCTGGCGCGGTGTCCCGATCTTCCCGTCCAACAAGATCCCGGTCACGGACGCCCGCACCACGTCGATCATCTGCATGAGGACCGGCGAGGCCGAACAGGGCGTCATCGGCCTCCAGCAGACGGGAATCCCGGACGAGATCGAGCCCAGCCTTTCGGTCCGCTTCATGGGGATCGACGAGCAGGCGATCATCTCCTACCTCGTGACGGCCTACTACTCGGCTGCCGTGCTGGTCCCGGACGCCCTCGGTGTCCTGGAGAACGTCGAGGTCAGCCGCTGGCGGTGAGTCCACGGGGTCCCTGGCCCGCCGGGTCGGGGACCCCGCCGGCGCAGCCGGCACACCCACAGCAACCACCCACGTCCCCGGCCCCCCGGGGCGACAGCCATCGGGGGCCGGGGACGGCAACGACCGGGGTGACCGATTGACCATGACCCGTACCGACGCCGCCGCCACCGAGGGCAATGAGGCCGCGGCGCTCCTGGAGTACACCCGGACCCTCGTCGATCCGCATCTGCGGGCCGCGGTCGCCTCGCTGCCGGGGTCGATCCGGCGTGTCGCGATGTACCACTTCGGCTGGGAGCACGCAGATGGCAGCCCCGCCGCGGGCGGAGCCGGAAAGGCCATCAGACCCGCGCTTGTCCTCGCCGCCACCAGGGCGCTCGGAGGTGATCCGAGGAACGCCGTGCGGGCGGCCGTCGCCGTGGAACTGGCGCACAATTTCACCCTGTTGCACGACGACGTCATCGACGAGGACCGCACCCGCCGCCACCGGGCCACGGCCTGGACGGTCTTCGGTATCCCTGACGCCGTCATCGCGGGCGACGCCATGCTCGCCCTGGCCCAGCGCCTTCTGGCCGAGGACGCCCGCGCGGTGTCGGCCCGCGCCTCGGCCCGGCTCTCCACGTGCGTCATCGAGCTGTGCGCGGGCCAGCAGGCGGACTGCGCCTTCGAGGAACGCGGACCGGACGAGGTCTCGTTGGACGAGTGCCTCACCATGGCGACGGCGAAGACGGGCGCGCTGCTCGGCTGCGCCTGTGCGATGGGCGCGCTCTACGCGGGCGCGGAGGAGCGTGCAGTCGGCGCGATGGACGGCTTCGGCAGGGAGGCCGGACTCGCCTTCCAGCTCATCGACGACCTGATCGGCATCTGGGGCGATCCCGCCCAGACCGGGAAGCCGGTCGGCGCCGACCTCTCCGCCCACAAGAAGTCGCTGCCCGTGGTCGCCGCGCTGACCTCGGGCACCCCGGCGTCGGCGGAGCTCGCCGCGCTCTACCGGGGCCCCATGAACACGTCCGGAGAGGTGAGGCGCGCCTCCGAGGCCGTGGACCGGGCGGGCGGCCGTGACTGGGCGCAGGCCTGTGCCGCAGACCGGATGGCACGCGCGGTGCACCATCTGTCCCGGGCCGTGCCCGATCTGTCGGCGGCGGGCGATCTCCTGGCGCTGGCGGAGTTCGTCACCCGCCGGACCCACTGAACGGAGGCACCATCAGATCGTGATCCGGCAAGGGGGAGCGAGGGTCGGGCGGCGGCGTACCGGGGATCGGGGATCGGCCGAGGTCACAGGGGTCGGGCGGTGAAGTGGAGGGCGGCACGGGGAGTGTCCGAGCAACGGGCTACAGTCCGTGCCCATGACAGATGAGTCGTGGGCAGGGTGGTACCGGGACCGGCAGGGCTCCGATGCCGTCATCCTCACCACCGACGGACAGCAACTCCGCCTTCGTATCAGGGGCGTCGATTTCGAGGGCGAGAGCTTCGACGGCCTGTGCCCGGTGGCGGGCATGCCGCCGGAGAGCGGGATGTTCGCCCTCGCGGACGGGGTGCTCAACGACTGCGTCCTGGAATGGGACCTGCCGTTCCCCGTCACGGTGGACGGCGCGGTCCATCAGGCCACGCTGAGCTGCCTGTTGTCCCTGCGCAGGCCCGACCCGTATCTCTATCTGGAGCTGCGGTACGGCGGTGCGGCCTTCCGGTCCCACCGTGCAGAGAGTGACTTCGGGGCCGCGCTCGCCACCATCCAGCGGTCCCTTCCGCCCGGGATCCGGCTCCAGACGTGCATCGCGTGCGCCTTCTCCGACTACTTCCCGGCGCCCGGCCGCGGCCTCTCCGGTGGCCTCGCCTGCTTCCGGGGGGCCAAGGAGGCCTACCGCGGGGCGGCAGGCGAGGACGACGTCCTCGACCTGTGGGACCGGCGCAGCGGATTCGTCCAGGAGGTCTGGAGCTGCCCCGAGTTCGAGCCGCGCCCGGAGGAGGGCGCGGGCACCGGCCACCGCGGCGCGTTCCCGCTCGAAAGGGCCTGACGCCGGCCGGCGGGCCGCGCGTTGCGGCTCGCTGATTCTCCACGCACTCACACCCCAGCCCTCTGATCCCCCCGAACCGGCCTGACGGCACGACACCGTCCGGCCGGTTCCTCGTTGTTGCCGCGTCCTCGCGTCCTCGTATCCCCATTGGTGCTGCGTTGACTGCGTTGCCTCACCTCCATTGTTCTACTAGCATGCAAACAATGGAGGTTTTGATGAACCGGAAGAACGCCGGCCGCGTGGCTCTCGCCGCTCTGCCGTTCCTGCTTGCCCTCGCCGCCGACCTGATCCTCTTCGCTGCGCGCCGCGACCGCCTGCCGGCGCAGCTGGCCAGCCATTTCACGGGCAACGGCCGGGTGGACGACTACGCGGGCCGGACCTCGTACGTCGTCGTCACCACGGTGCTGCTCGTCGGAGTCGGCGCACTGTGGACCCTGATGGCCGCGAAGGGAGGTTTCCCCGGTCCGGCGCTCAACAGGGCGATCGCCGGCGGTTATGCCGTCGCCGGTTTCCTGGGCTACCTGATGGCGGTGGTCCTGCTCGCCAACGTGGACGCGGCCCAGGACGCGCAGGGCCGCGCCCAGGACGTCTCGTTCCCCATGTGGCATCTGGCCGCCGCGCTGGGGACTGCCGCACTCGCCTTCGGGCTGGGGCTGCTGCTCGCCAGGCTTCTGCCCGTACACGAGCAGCCGTCGGCGCACGGTCATGACGGGGGCGGGGAACGGATCGCGCTGGCTGCCGGGGAGGTCGCGGGGTGGGCGCGCAGCGCGGAGAACCGATGGCTGCTGCCGGTGGCCGCCCTGGCCTGCGGGGGAGGAGTGGCCCTGCTGTTCACGGCGGGCTGGATCGCTGCGGTTCCGGCCCTTCTGGTCGGGCTGGTCCTCGTGACCTTCGCCCGTCCGTACGTGGCCGTGGACCGGCGCGGGATCACCGTCTCCGGGTTGCTGCCGTGGCCGCGCGTCCACGTACCGCTCGACCGGATCGAGGCGGCGGTCAGCCGGGACATCAGGCCGCTCGCCGAGTACGGGGGCTGGGGATACCGGATCCGTCCGGGACGCACCGGTGTCATGATCCGTTCGGGCGAGGGCATCGTGGCGCGATTGGCCGACGGCAGGGACTTCGCGGTGACGGTCGACGACTCGGAGACCGCCGCCGCCCTCCTCAACACCCTGGTCGACCAGCGCCGAACGGAGCGCTGACCATGCTCTTCCGGGTCGACCCCACCTCCACCGTGCCGCTCGGCGACCAGATCGCGGCCTGTGTGCGCCGCGCCGTCGCCGACGGGGCGGTGGCCCCCGGCGAGCGGCTGCCCGCCGCCCGGGTCCTCGCGGAATCGCTCGGTGTGAATGTGCACACGGCCCTGCGTGGCTACCAGCGGCTGCGCGAGGAGGGGCTGATCGAGCTGCGCCGGGGCCGCGGGGCGGTCGTCGCCGACGGCGCCTCCCCGCACCGCGCCAGGCTGCTGGAGCGGGTGCGCGAGATGGTCGGTGAGGCGCGTGAGCTCGGCATGACGGAGGACGAACTGCTGGCCCTGGTCCGAAGCGAGCTCGCCACCGGGTGACGTCTGCGCCACCCGTGACGACGACTGTGGCGACGGCTGTGACGACGGCTGTGGGGACCGGTGACGACTGTGGGGACCGGTGACGGCTGCGCCACCTCCGGTCCCCGCGAAGGGCCACCCCGTCCTGCGAGGTGGCCCTTCGCGCCGACGTGGTCGGGATTCGCTTCGCGCCGGCGCGGTCAGGAACCGCTACGCGCCAGCGCGGCCGCGAAGCCGTTCTGCCAGAGGTAGTTCACCTCGCTGCGCTCATTGGAGTCCGGATACGGATTGGTGCACGAGGGGCCGGGTCCCCCGCCCGACATCAGCTCACTGCACGGGCCCGAGTAGTGGTCCGGCAGGCCGAGGACGTGCCCCGTCTCGTGGGTCGTGACACGGGTGGAGTCGTACTGCTGGTTCTGTGCGTAGTCCAGGAAGATGTAGCCGTTGCCGTGCCCGTCGGTGCTCGCGTACGAGCCACTCGGGTCGTTGCCCTCGTAGTACGAGAAGTCGGCGTTGGAGCCCTCCTGCAGCCGGACGTTGGAGACCGAGCCGTTCCAGATCTGCGCGCTGTTGGCTATCTCCGAGCGGAAGCTCGGAGCGTTGGCGGTGCTGTAGACGATGGTGACGGCCTGGACGCCCGGGTGGGCGGCCCGCTTCTCGGCCACCGACTTCGCCACCGCCTCGAAGAACGCCTTGTTGGCGGCGGCGCTCTCGTGCGATCCGGAGTGCGAGGCGTACGCAGAGTGGACGTCGGAGGCGGATGCGGGGGGAGCGGCCGGCGCCGGGACGGCCGAGGCGATCGCGGGCGCGGTGCCCAGTGCGGCGGCGAGGCCGAAGCCGAGGCCGATCACGGCCGACATGATGGTCCTGGGGTGTCTCATGGGGGGTCTCCTGCCGGTTACCTGCCAGGGGGACCCCGTCCGGTCAGCGGACGCGGACGGGGGCGGTACGCAGCGAGTGTCAGGGAACTCGGCTCCGTGCGGATGATGCCAACCGGCGATAGCACCGTCCTATCGCCTGCCCGGACCGACGAGTGCACAGCGGGTGCACGCAATCCCAACACCCGTTGAATTGACGTCATTTGGTGGGGTTCTGGCGTCTGGTGCGGTGGGAGTCGGCCGTCCTACTCTCGACAGATGGAGCTTGAGGTG
Source organism: Streptomyces sp. NPDC002809 (assembly GCF_040295435.1). Classification (NCBI taxonomy): domain Bacteria; kingdom Bacillati; phylum Actinomycetota; class Actinomycetes; order Kitasatosporales; family Streptomycetaceae; genus Streptomyces; species Streptomyces sp. NPDC002809. The sequence continues at coordinate 7,454 of NZ_JBEOVJ010000103.1, read as the reverse complement.
AGGCACCTCAGGGCGCTGTGCGCCATCGCCGACACCGGCAGCCTGCGCCGGGCGGCACGCAGACTCGGCGTCAGCCAGCCCTCGCTCACCACTCAGCTGCGCCGGATCGAGAACGCGCTGGGTGCCGAACTGTTCAGCCGTGAACGCACCGGCTGCCGCCCCACCCCGCTGGGCAACGCCGTCCTCAGCAGGGCCCGCCCCCTTGTCGACGGCATGAGCGCGCTGGTCACCGAAGCGAAGGCGGAGGCGGACGCCGCCCGGGCCGACGGTCCGCAACTGCGGATCGGCTGCACCGCCAGCCGTGTCATCGGTGGCTGGCTGCGAAGGCTGCGACTCCAGCTGCCCGGTACGGACATCTCGCTGCGCGTCGACGTGTCGGCACGCGCATTGCTGCGGTCGGTCGGGGCGGGCCGGCTCGACGTCGCCTTCGTGCACGAGGTGGAGGGCTGTCCGCTGTCCGTTCCGGACGGCCTGGACCAGCGCGTTCTGCTGGACCGTGAACCGCAGTTCATCTCCATGGCCCGTGACCATCCGGCGGCCGCGCTGCCAGTCGTCGACCTGGCCGACCTGGCCACCGACCGGTGGATGGTCGACCCCTCGGTGGACGGTGAATGGGACGGCCTGCGCCGGGTGTTCGGTGCTGCCGGCGTCGCGCCGACCGTGCTGCACGGCGACTACCTCACCGCCGCCTCACTCGTCGTCCTCGGCGAGGCGGTGGCGCCCTGCCAGCCCACCTCGGGCCCGCGCGACGACATGGCGATCCGCCCGTTGCGCGACGACCCGCTCGCCGTCCGGCTGCTCCTGATCTCCCGGCCGGGCGCCGACATGACGGTGGTCTACGGCGAACTGGAAGCCGCCTACCGGGAGGCGGCCCAGCGGGCGTCCGGCTACCACCAGTGGCTGCTGCGCCATCGCAGCCCGCTCGCCCGGTCCTAGGCCGAGTCCGCCAAGCCCCGCCTGCCCGCCTGCCGCCTGCCCGCGGACAGGCAGGTGGATGGGCGGATGGGCGGATTGACGGGTGGGTGGAATCACGGATGGGTGGCGACACTTTGCGGACACTCCCCGGTGCGGAGCAGTCGGGCGCGGAGGGGCTCATTCCGGTGAGCCGCGCCGGTCCGGGGTGATTCAGCCGAGAGCGAGGACCGTCCCGGACCGGGGTGCGAGCGGGCAGAGTCGAGGGCATGAGGCTTCTGATACTGGGTGGTACGGAATTTGTCGGCAGGGCCGTCACCGAGGCCGCGCTCGCGCGTGGTTGGGAGGTCACGGTGTTTCACCGCGGCCGGCACGCACCACCGCCCGGAGTGTCCGAACTGCTCGGCGACCGCACCACGGAAGGCGGTCTCGCCGCGCTCGCCGAGGTTGCGGAACCGGACGACGGGACCTGCACCTGGGACCTGGTGGTCGACACCTGGAGCGGCGCTCCCTCGGCCGTGCGCGACGCGGCCCGGCTGCTGTCCGGCCGGGCCGCGCGGTATTCGTACGTCTCCAGCCGGTCGGTGTACGACTACCCGGCACCGGCGGGCCTGCCCGAGGACGGCCCGCTGGTGGAGGGCGCCTCGCCGGACGCCGGCGGCGACGTCTCGTACGCCCTGGCCAAGCGCGGCGGTGAACTGGCCGCGCTGGACGCCTTCGGGGACCGGGCGCTCCTGGCCCGCGCCGGGCTGATCATCGGCCCCTGGGAGAACGTCGGGCGGCTGCCGTGGTGGCTGACGCGGATCGCCCGCGGTGGCCCCGTGCTCGCGCCCGGCACACCGGACGTGGGTCTGCAGTACATCGACGTCCGCGATCTTGCCGAATGGCTGCTGGACGCCTCCGCGAAGGGGCTGCACGGACCGTACAACCTGGTCAGCCGCCACGGGCACGCCACGATGGGCGAACTGCTCAACGCCTGTGTGCGCGCCACCGGTTCGGATGCCGAGCTGCGCTGGACCGACACGGACCGGATCCTCGCGGCAGGTGTCGAACCCTGGACCGACCTGCCGGTCTGGCTGCCGCCGGGGGAGCTGTACGACTCCATCCACCGGAGCGATGTCGGCAGGGCGTACGGAGCGGGGCTGCGCTGCCGGCCGGTCGAGGAGACCGTCGCCGACACCTGGGCCTGGCTGTGCGACATCGGCGGCACGGCGCCGCAGCGCGCCGACCGGCCGTCCGCGGGTATCGATCCGGCGATCGAGGCGAAGCTGCTGGCGGGTTGACGGCGCCCCGCACCGGAAGGGCAACGTCCGGCGCCGGCAGTCGGCGGATCCGGGCCCGCCTCCCGGCGTGGCACGACCGATGAAAACTCAATAAAGCTGCATATTGCGCTGTATGGGATCAAATAAGCGCAGAAGCGGTAAAAACCACCGCGTGGCGGTGACGGTGGCGGCGGCAGCAGCCATGGTGGGGGCCGTCGCACCCACCGCGGCCGCCGACCCGCTGCCCGGTGGTCTCGGCCCGTGCCTCGGGGACGACTGCCCCCCGGCCTGGCTGGACCCGCACAACGACCTGGTCATCCACCACGACAGCAACATCAACATCTTCGTCGGCGGTGACTATCTGGTCAGGGAGGCCGCAGCGGAGGCCGAGGGCAAGATCGTCACCCTCGGCAAGTTCGACATGACGAAGAGGGAAGGCGTCTCCGAGATCTACAACGTCGGCGTCTCCGGCGTGGGATCGCGGGTGCCGCCGCCCAACGACGCCGACTACCTGACGGTGGGCGGTGACCTGACCGTCCAGAGCGGAAAGCGGCTCCTCGCCGAGGAGGGGCCGAACCACGGGGTGGTGCGCTACGCCCAGGGGCTCAGCGGGACGGTGATCCCCGCGCCGGTCCACGACGCGGACGCCACCGATCCGTACACCGCCCTGCGCGACCAGCTGACGGCGGCCAGTCACTGCTACGCGTACGACGACAACGAGGACCACCGTCGTCCGGCGAACGGCACGGTGGAGAAGGACGGCGCCGACACCTACTTCAGCGGCGACGGCACCTCTGCCCTCCAGGTCTTCTCGGTGGACGCCGATCTGACCACAGAGGCGGGCGACCAGGCAGGCATCTTCTTCCGTGACATCCCGGACGGTGCGACCGTGCTGGTCAACGTCTACGGCAGCACGCGCAACATCAGTACGTACATGGGCTCGTTGCCGCAGTCCGGACTCCGCGAGCACCTGATGTGGAACTTCCCGGACGCGACCACGATCGGGCTGAAGGGAACCGGCCAGTTCCAGGGCAGCGTGCTGATCGGGCAGCAGTCCAGCGTGGCGACCCTCGCCATGAGCGGCACCAACGGCCGCTTCTACAGTGCCGGTTCGCTGACCCACACCTCGGAGGGGGAGTCGGGCGGCCAGGAGCTGCACGCCTATCCGTTCGAAGGCGATCTGCCGGGCTGCGGCGAGGAGCCGTCGCCCTCCCCGTCCCCGACGGACGAGTCCCCCTCCCCGTCGCCCTCCCCGACGGACGAGTCCCCGTCCCCGTCGCCGACCCCCTCGCCGAGCGACGCGTCCCCGGCCCCCTCCCCGTCCTCCTCGGAGTCGACACCCGCCCCGCGCCCCACCCCGACGCACAGTTGGCCGCCCGGGCCGCCCCACCCCGGCGGACAGCTCCCGGACACGGGCTCACGCGGCGGTGAATGGGTGATCGGCGGGATCGCGGCAGCCCTGCTGGTCGCTGGATCGGCGGCCACGCTGATGGCCCGGAGAGCGCGCCGGCGCGGCTAGTTTTGGCCCATGGCCGAACTGCTGCACCTGACCGAACGCCCGCTGTGGGAGGCGGCCCGCGGGATCGGGACGTACGAGATGTCCACCCGCGGCCGCACCCTGCACGAAGAAGGTTTCATCCACTGCTCGCTGCCGCACCAGCTCGCCGGTGTGGCCGAGTTGCTGTACGGCGCCGGGAGCCGGGCCGGTGACCAGGACCTGGTGGTGCTCGTCATCGACGCCGAACGGCTCCCCGCGCCCGTGCGGTACGAGTCGCTCCCGCCCGGCGGCGAGGAGTTCCCGCACATCTACGGACCGGTTCCGGTCGAGGCGGTCGTGGAGGTGCGCCCCTGGCCGCACAAGGAAGGCAACCCCTCATGAACCCCACAGACCGCACGCAGGATTCCGAAGGCGTCACGAACGGCCCGCTCACCGCCGTCACCGGCGCGAGCGGCGCGCTCGGCGGCCGCGTCGCGAAACGGCTGACCCGGGCGGGCGTCCCCGTGCGGCTCCTCGGCCGCGATCCCTCCCGGCTGCCCGAACTCCCCGGGGCCGACACCGCACCGGCCGCCCCCTACGGCGACGGGGAGGCCATGCGCCGCGCCCTGGCCGGGGCGCACACCCTTTTCCTCGTCTCGGCGCACGAGAGCCCGGACCGGGTGCACGAACACACGACGGCGGTGGACGCGGCGGTCGCGGCAGGCGTCGAACGGATCGTGTACGTCTCCTTCCTCGGCGCCGCACCCGACGCGACGTTCACCTTCGCCCGCGACCACTGGGACACCGAGGCCCACATCCGGGTCTCCGGCGTCCGGCACACCTTCCTGCGCGACAGCTGGTATCTGGCCGGTCTCCCGGCGATGACCGGCACCGACGGCGTCCTGCGCGGACCGGGCGGCGACGGCAGGGTCGCGGCGGTGGCCCACGAGGACATCGCCGACGCGGCTACCGCGGTCCTGCTGGCCGGCGCCGACCCCACCGGCCCGACGCACGACGGGGAGACGTACGACCTCACCGGTCCCGAGGCGTTCACCCTCGCCGAGGCCGCCGAGGAGCTGAGCCGGGTCACCGGACGGACCATCACCTATGTGCCGGAGACCCGGGAGGAGGCCTACGCCTCGCGGTCCCGTTACGGCGCACCGGACTGGGAGGTGGCCGGCTGGGTGACGTCGTACGAGGCCATCGCGGCGGGGGAGATGGCAGAGGTCTCGGACGCCGTGGCCTCTCTCACCGGCAGGCCGCCCATGAGCCTGGCCACGTACCTCCGCGAGCACCCGAACAGCTACCGCCACCTCCTCCCCCCGGGCTGACGGCCGATGCGCACGGAAACCCCCTGGGGCCCCTGGGAACCGATGTCCCTCGCCGACACCGTGGGCCTGCTCTCCCCGCTGCGTACGCCGTGGTGGATCGCGGGCGGGTACGCGGTCGAACTGGCCGTCGGCCACGCCTACCGGGACCACGGCGACATCGACGTGCTCCTGCTGCGCCACCACCAGCTCGCCGTCCAGCGGATCCTGCCGGACGGGCAGTGGTGGGCCGCCGATCCACCCGGCACCCTGAGGCCCTGGCTCCCGGGCGAGATCCTGTCGTCGCAGGTCCACGACATCTGGTGCCGGCCGGGTGCGGGCGAACCGTGGCGTGTGCAGTTCATGCTCGACGACGCGGAGGACGGCGACTGGGTGTTCCGCCGCGACCCGAGGATCCGTCTCCCGCTGGAGCGGCTCGGCAAGGTGTCCGAGGACGGCGTTCCCTACCTCGCTCCCGAGGTCCAGCTCCTCTACAAGTCCAGGTCGCGGCGGCCCAAGGACGAGCAGGACTTCGAGACCGCGCTGCCCGTACTGGGCGACGACCAGCGCGCCTGGCTGACCGAGACGATCACCCTGGCCGAGGGCGCCGACCACCCCTGGGCGGCCCGGCTGCGGGCGGGCTGACGGCCGTTCCCGGCGCGTGCGTGGGGCGGCGGGCCCGGATCACGCATGACCCGGCCGTGGCGGTACGGTCTTCGCCCCTGCCGCCACGGACACGGCCACGGGCTTCGGCGTCGGCGTCGGCGGCGCGGATCACCTCGTCCGGATCGGTGCCGGCGGGGAGTTCGCCCCGCTCGACGGCCTCGACGGCCCTTCACGGGACCTGGACCCGAGGGCGTCCCCTCCGGAGTCGCCATCACGATCGCAATCCCGGTGCCGGCCCCGGTCCCGGTCGACTCAGCCTCCGCACGGGCGGACGTACTGCCCGCCGGACGGCGCTTGCGAAATCCGAGAGCGGCGGAGCGCAGGCGGCTTATACGATCACCGGCGGGACGGGGCTCGTAGCGCAGTGGTCGGCGCACCTTCACCGCATGTGGGAGAACGCCGGTTCGAATCCGGTCGGCCCCGTCCCGTCTGCTCCTGGCCGCAGCCGGCGCGGTCGCGGTCCTCACGCCCACCGAGCCGGCCGGGGCCGTCGGTGCGCGGCCCGCGGACCGGACACCTGGTCGAACGCGAGGAGTTGGCAGGGCTGATGAGCACACCCGAACCAATGACCGACGAAGAGCTCGCCGACATCGAGGAGCTCGTCGAGTTCACGACCCCTGGTCCCTGGTACGTCCGGATGCTCGACGACGACTGGGCCATGGGGCTCGTCGCTGTCAGCACCGTGCCCGACACCGGGCGCGGAGAACGCTGGCCCGGCTTCGACCACCAGCAGATCGTGGCAGCCACCCTCGTCCAGCAGCCGCGCTACGTCGACGTCGCGGACGAACGCTGGGACGAGAACGCCCGGTTCATCGCCAACGCCCGCCAGGACATCCCTCGCCTGATCGCAGAGATCCGCCGCCTGCGCGCCGCGCTCGAAGGCCAGGCGGCACAGGGCGCGGCGACGAGCTGATCACGTGGCGCGGGTCCGCGGGCCCGGCGTTTCGTCGCGCGGCGGCGGCACGGGCGCCCGGCCGACGGAGTCGGCTGCCCCCGGTCACGACCGGTCCGCCGCTGTCACGCCGCGGAGCTGTGCCCGTCTCTGGCCCGATGACGAAAGACCGCACCCGGTCCGACGGGCGCGCCGTGATCGGCGGCCCGTGGACCGGGTGCGGTCAAGCGGTCGGCGCGGCCCGCGATGACGCGGGCCGGCGGCCTGGCCGGAGATCAGGCCTTCTTGGTCTCCAAGTAACGGGCCGGGTCTGCGACCTGCAGGGATTCTCTCTGCGGGTCGCTGACCTGGCCTTTTAACGTTGGTCAGCGATGGGATGCGACGGTCCTGATCGGGTGTCCTGCGGACTGTGTGCGGACTGCCGCATCCTCACTCTGGGGAAAGTCAGTCAAGAAAAGCCCCTCGGAGAACGCTTCGTCTGATGCCAGGGCGTGGCACGTCACGCCTTCCCATCCGTTCCGCTGTACCGCAAGGCGGGTGTGTGTCCAGGGTTTCGGCGTTGTCGTTCGGTGTCCGGTTGATTAGGTGAGTCCGAGAAGGGCGAGTGGGCGGGTCATGTGCCGGCTTGCCCGGCGGAGGCCGGCGGCAATGCTGCGGTGGCCCGCTGCTCGCAGGGCACCGATCGCGAGGTTTTGCCAGGTCGCCATGGTCCGCGGTGCGTTGCCGGTGCGGACTTGAGAGGCGTCCTCGGCGAAGGTGGTGTCGCGGACGTGGGGCAGAGACTCGACCGTCCAGTGCTCCTGGGCGAGCCGGGCGAGCTCGGCGGGGCTCGCCTGCTCGGCGCTTACAACGGCTAACACAATGAGGTGATCTGTCGGTGGGTGATGAGGCAGCAGGCGAGTTTGAGGAAGGCTTCGTGGATGTCTGCTCGTCGTTCC